>CAZDLV010000146.1:0-6120 GCA_964506345.1 uncultured Rhodobacterales bacterium
CCGGCAGGATCTGCATAACACCGTCGCGATAACCGCTTGAGCGTATCTGCGCGCCCTAACGCATCGATCTATAAATCGCGCCCGCGTATCCTGACGGTAAATTCCGGTGCGACTTCGGATTCGTCGAACACACCGATAAAAATCCCCACATCCTCGGAACCGCCGGAGCGGGCCTCGATCCGGTCATCCGAAACCGTGGTGCGCTGCGCCATGCGGCGCGCCCATTTGGCCAGCCGCCCGTACATCAGGGCAACCGTGTCCGCATAGGCCGGATCGCGGCCGACGTCGTGCAATTCGTCCGGATCGGTATCGCGGTCGAACAGCATCGGGGGAAATCCCCCCTCGGCGTGCATGAAGGTAAACCGCCTGTCCGCCACCATGAACAGGCGCGCGTCGCGGGGTGTCAGGCCAAGGGTCTTGCGCATCGGGGTGCAGGAATAGTCGTATTCGCTGATCGCGTAGTCGCGCCACTCCGGCGTCTCGCCACGCAGCCACGGCAGCAGCGAGCGGCCCTCCAGAATGTGGTCCGGCACCTTGCCGCCCATGAACTCGATGAAGGTCGGGGCGAGGTCGATGGCCTCCACCAGATCGTCAACCACCCTGCCCCGCGCGCTGTCCGGCGCTCCGGGGTCCACCACGATCAGCGGCACCTTGACCGAGGGCGCGTGGAACAGGTCCTTTTCCCCCAGCCAGTGATCGCCCATATAGTCGCCGTGGTCCGATGTCAGCACGATCATCGTGTTGGCCATGCGTCCCGTGGCTTCCAGATGGTCCAGCAGGCGGCCCAATTGGTCGTCGGCCTGTTTGATCAGGCCCATATAGGCGGGCAGCACGGTCTCGCGCACCTCGTCGCGCGAAAACGCCTGCCCGACGGGGCTGTCCATGAAGGCCTTGTAGACGGGGTGCGGGTCGGCGCGCTCGGATTGCGCGCGCACGGGCGGCTGTAGCTGGTTGTGGCCATACATGGCGTGATAGGGCGCGGGCACGATATAGGGCCAGTGCGGCTTGATGAAGGAGGCATGACAAAGCCAGCCGTCGCCCTGTTCGTCCAGAAAATCGATAACGCGGCCGGTCAGCCACGGGGTTTCGCTGTCCTCTTCGCGGATGTTGGCCGGCTTGGCGGCATGGCGCATGAACCAGCCCGAGGCGACCTCGCCCCCGTCGTCGGCCGCGTTGGCATGGTCGTGCCACGGGTTGTCGCCGCTGTATCCTTTGGCCTTCAGATATTCGTTATAGGGCGAGCGGCGCTCGTCATAAAACCCCGCCGGTCCCTCGGCGTGCAGCCCGTCGTCGCGCAGCCAGACGTCGAAGCCGCATTCCGCCACCCGCGCCCCGATAACGGAATCGCGGGAGATGCCGAGGCGCTCCATCCCTTCGGCGTCGGCCTTCATGTGGGTCTTGCCGATCAGCCAGCTGTCGACGCCGAGCTTGCGCAGATGGTCGCCGAGGGTCATCTCGCCGACCTTCAGCGGGAAATTGTTCCACGCCGCGCCGTGGCTGCTGACATAGCGGCCGGTATAGAACGACATGCGCGAGGCGCCGCAGACCGGCGACTGCACATAGGTGTTGGCGAAACGGGTGCCCATGGCGGCAAGCCGGTCCATATGCGGCGTGTGCAGGGTCTTGTGACCGGCGCAGCCCAGATAGTCGTGGCGCAACTGGTCATACATGATGAACAGGATGTTCTTTTTCACGGCGCCACCGGATCGATCGGGGTGCGCGGCAAATCGAAGACCAGTTCCAGCGCGCGGGCGGTGGCGATCAGTTTCGCCTCGCCACGGTTCGGGCCGATCAGCTGGATGCCCATCGGGGTGCCGTCGGGCATGAAACCGACCGGCAGCGACATGGCGGGCAGGCTGGTGACGGTGGCGAGGTTGGAAAAGCGCAGCCAGTCGATGTAGTCCCCGAGCGGCTCGCCGTTGATCTCGGTCGGGTATTCGATTTCCAGCGGGCCGGTGGGCAGGCCGACAACCGGCGTGGCGATCACATCGAAATCGTCGAGTATGCCGCTGATATGGTGGAACAATACGGAACGGTCGATCTGTGCATCGGCGATCTGTTCCACCGTCAGCGCCCGCCCGTCGGCGACGTTTTGCAGGATCGTCGGTTTCAGGTGGCGGCGCACATTGTCCGGCATCCGGCTGTATTGCGCCAGAAATCCGAGGCCGCGCAGGGTGCGGAAGGTGGCGTTCAGGCGGGCGGTTTTCAGTGTGACCTCCTCGACCACGCCGCCTGCCCGTTCGACCTGTTGCAGGGCGTTTGACAGCAGCGTGGCAACCTCGGGCGTGACCTTGGCGTGGCCGCCCATGTCGGGGGAATAGGCGATACGGGGGCGCTCGACGGGGCTGCCGGCGGCGCGGATAAACGGGATTTCCGGTTTCTCGATGGAAATCGGCGACAGCGGGTCGAAACCGCACATGGCGTCCAGAAACAGCGCGCAATCGGTGACGGAGCGGGCCATCGGGCCTTGCACGCCTTCGGTGT
Source organism: uncultured Rhodobacterales bacterium (assembly GCA_964506345.1). Classification (GTDB taxonomy): domain Bacteria; phylum Pseudomonadota; class Alphaproteobacteria; order Rhodobacterales; family Rhodobacteraceae; genus NORP23. Next base: position 2,485 of record CAZDLV010000146.1, read on the forward strand.
TCCACGCGGTCAGCACACCGCCGCCACCGGCACGCCCCGGGCCGGGCCGCAGGCCGACGATAGCGTTGTAGGCCGCCGGCACCCGCAGCGAGCCGCCGTAGTCGGAGCCGTGGCTGAGCCAGACCTCGCCCGTCGCCAGCGAGACCGCCGCCCCGCCCGACGAACCGCCGGCGTTGCGCGACAGGTTCCACGGGTTGCGGGTCGGGCCGAAAACATCGTTGAAGGTATTGGCCCCTGCCCCGAGCTCCGGCGTGTTCGTCTTGCCGACCACCAGCGCGCCGTTCTGTTCCAGCCGTTCCACCAGCGGTTCGGAGCGCGCGGGGATATTGTCGCGCAGGCCCAGTGTGCCGTAGGTGGTGCGCACGCCGCCGACGGCCATCAGGTCCTTGATCCCGACCGGCAACCCCGCCAGCATCGAACGGTCGGAAATACCGGCAATCGCCGCCTGTGCCCGCACCCCGCAAAGGGTCGGCATGGCGTTGACGGCCGGTTCCACCTGTTCGATGCGCGCAAGGCTGGCGTCGAGCAGTTCGCTTGGCGAGACCTCGCCCCGATGCAACAGGCCGACGACCTCGTGCGCCTCCAGTGCGCACAGGTCGGGACCTGTATAGACGGGGCGCGCCATCAGGCCGGCATCGCCGTTTCGACCAGTTTCGCCCAGTAGGAACAGCCGACGGGGATCGCCTCGTCATTGAAGTCGTAGTCGGGGTGGTGCAGCATCGCCGTGTCGCCATTGCCGACAAAGATAAACGCACCGGGGCGGGCCTCCAGCATATAGGAGAAATCCTCGCCGCCCATGACCGGATCGACATTGTCGATCACCGCCTGATCGCCGGAGATTTCGCGGGCGATTTCGGTGGCGAATCCGGTTTGTTCTTCGTGGTTGAACGTCACCGGATAGCCGCGCTCGTAGTCGAGCGTTGCCGTGGCGCCAAAGGCGGCGGCGGTATTTTCGGCGACGCGGGCGATGGCGGCCTCGGCCGCATCGCGGGTTTCCGGCGTCAGGGTGCGGCAGGTGCCGCGCAGCTCTACCCGTTGCGGGATGACGTTGAAGGCCTTGCTCTCGGTCTCGAAACTGGTGATGGAGATCACGACGTTGGCCAGCGGGTCCATGTTGCGCGAGACGATGGATTGCAGCGCCACGACGATCTGGCTGGCGGCCAGCGTGGTGTCGATAGTGTTATGCGGCATGGCGGCGTGTCCGCCCTTGCCCTCCACGGAAATGGTGAACTGGTCGGCGGCGGCCATCAGCGGGCCGGGGCGCAGCGCAAACATGCCCACCGGAAGCGTCGGCATGTTGTGCATGCCGTAGACCTCCTGAATGTTGAAACGGTCCATCATGCCGTCCTCGACCATCTCGCGGCCACCGCCGCCGCCCTCTTCGGCGGGCTGGAAGATGACGACCACCGTGCCGTCGAAATTGCGGGTCTCGGCCAGATAGGTGGCGGCGCCGAGCAGCATCGCCGTGTGGCCGTCGTGACCGCAGGCGTGCATCTTGCCCTCGGTTCTGGAGGCGTATTCCTTGCCGGTGGTCTCGAAAATCGGCAGGGCGTCCATGTCGGCGCGCAGGCCGATGACCTTGCCGCTTTTGTTGGTCTTGCCGTGGATCACGCCGACGACGCCGGTGCGGCCGATGCCCTCGACCACCTCGTCGCACCCGAATGCGCGCAGCTTGTCGGCGACGAATTCAGATGTGCGGTGGGTGTCGAACAGCAATTCGGGATGTTCGTGCAGATCGCGCCGCCAGGCGGTGATCTCGGATTGAAGGTCTGCGAAACGGTTGATGACCGGCATGATATTTCCCCTACGAAAGTTTCTCTATCACGTTGCGTATAAAGGCCACGCCGGCGCCTAACTGGCTGACCTCGATGAATTCGTTCGGCTGGTGCGCCTGCGCGATGTCGCCCGGGCCGCATACCACGACCGAGTAGCCCTCGCGCTGGAACTGGCCTGCCTCGGTGCCATAAGACACGACATGTGTGGCGTTGTCACCGGTAATCTGGCGCGCGAAGACTTCTGCCGCACCGTCACTTTCCGGTTTCAGCGGCGGGTTGATGCTGCGCGGGACGACGCGGATGGAGGCCTCGGGCCGGATCGCCTGTATCCCGGCCTCGACTTCGGCGGCGTATTCGGTGAAGCGGTCCTGCCAGTATTGCGGGTCCTGCGAGGGCGGGCAGCGGATATCGACGGTAAAGAAGGCATCCTTGGCCGTGATGTTCGACGCGGTGCCGCCCTTGAGGATACCGACGTGGAAGGTGGTGAAGGGCGGCTCGAAGATCGCGTCGAGCGGATCGGGGGTTCTGGCCTTTTCCTCCTCGAACCGCTGGCGCAGCCATTCGACCAGCCGCGCGGCGGTCATGGTGGCGGAGACCCCCTCGTGCATCAGGCTGGAGTGGATCTCGAATCCGTGGACATGGACGGTAAAGCCGCTGGCGCCCTTGTGGCCGGTGACCACCTGCATCATCGACGGCTCGCCGACGATCACGGCGCGGGCGCGGGGCAGTTTTTCGACCATTTCGGCGATCATATAGGGCGCGCCGATGCAGCCGACCTCCTCGTCATAGGAAAAGGCGAACTGGATCGGGTATTTCAGGTCGGCGGCGACCATTTCCGGCACCAGCGACAGACCGATGGCAAGGAACCCCTTCATGTCGCAGGAACCGCGGCCATACAGTTTGCCGTCCTTTTCGGTCAGCACGAAGGGATCGGTATCCCACGCCTGCCCCGTGACCGGCACCACGTCGGTATGGCCGGACAACACCACGCCGCCCGCCACATCCGGGCCGATCCGGGCATAGAGGTTGGCCTTCTGGCCGGTTTCATCGGGCACGAGGGTGGAATCGATTCCCCACTCCGCAAGGTAGTCGCGGATAAACTCGATGATCGGCAGGTTGGATTTGGCGGACACACTGTCGAAAGCGACCAGTTTTTCCAGCATTTCGCGTGCGCTATAGCGTTCAGGCATCAGGCTCCCCTGTTTTCGGGCTGCTCCGCTTGCCGTCGGGTTTTGTCGTCCGGCGGTCAATTCAGGATTGTCGAAAACGATTTCTTGGTGTTAACTGTTTTTAATCATTTGGACAAATAAGTCCGGAAAACGCCCCGAAAGTCAATGAGGGCAGAAAACAACAGGGAGCATCGCATGCTCGACTCAGGCGCCACGATTCTCGACGTGGCGGATCTAAAGACCGTGTTCAACACCCGTGACGGTGTCGTGCATGCGGTAAACGGCGTCAGCTTTTCGCTGGAACCGGGCGAATTGCTCGGGGTTGTCGGTGAAAGCGGCTCGGGCAAGTCGGTGACCATGATGTCGCTGATGGGATTGCTGCCTTCGCCCCCTGCCGAGATCGTGACCGGCAAAATCACCTATGACGGGCAGGACGTGCGCGCCATGACGCCCGAACAGCTGCGCAAGCTGCGCGGCGGGCAGATCGGTTTTATTTTTCAGGATCCGATGACCTCGCTCAATCCGGTGTTTACGGTCGGATTCCAGCTGATGGAGCCGCTGCGCGAGCATCTGGGGATGAACAAGAAGCAGGCGCGGGCGCGTTCTGTGGAGTTGCTGGAACTGGTCGGGATTCCCGATGCGGCCAGCCGGTTGAAGGATTTCCCGCACCAGTTTTCCGGCGGGATGCGCCA
>CAZDLV010000147.1:0-6100 GCA_964506345.1 uncultured Rhodobacterales bacterium
CCTATTTCCAGCTGCTGTTGCCGATATTTGCCTCGGCCATTGTTGGCGGTCTGGGCAATCCGCTGGGGGCAATTGCCGGCGGATTTGTCGTGGCATTTTCCGAGGTGACGATCACCTATGCCTACAAGAAGTTCCTCGGCTATCTGTTGCCGGACAGTCTGGACCCGACAGGTTTGGTGCAGTTGCTGTCCACCGACTATAAATTCGCCGTGTCGTTTGTCATCCTTGTGTTGGTGCTGCTGATACGGCCAACGGGAATTTTCAAGGGGAAAGTCGTATGAACCGCAATGTTGTTCTGTTCGCGGGCATGTTCGTCCTGTTCGCCGTCGTCGGCTTTATACAAAGCTGGTCGGTGGCGCTAACCATCCTGAATTTCAGCCTGATTTCCGCAATCATGGCGCTGGGCGTCAATATCCAGTGGGGCTATGCCGGCCTGTTCAACGTCGGGATCGTCGGTTTCACGGCGCTTGGCGGTGTTGCAACGGTGCTGGTGTCCAAGGCCCCCGTTCCCGCTGCATGGGCAGCCGGCGGCACAGGTATCGGTCTGGCACTGGTGTCCTTGCTGGCGACCATCGCAGCCGCCACCCTTGCCAGCCGCATGATCACGGGACGCTGGCGCAAGCCGGTGATCCTGCTGATCGTTGTCGCGGGTTTTTTCATTACGCGGGCGGTTTTCGATCCGGCGGTCGAAGCGATCGAGGCCGTCAACCCGGCAACGACAGGTTACCTTGGCGGGATGAATCTGCCGATCATTCTGGCATGGCCCGTGGGCGGATTGCTGGCGGCGGGTGTCGCGTGGATCATCGGCAAAATCGCACTGGGCCTGCGGTCCGACTATCTGGCGATTGCGACGCTGGGCATTGCGGAAATCATTATCGCCGTTCTGAAAAACGAGGACTGGCTGGCGCGCGGGGTGAAAAACGTCGCGGGTCTGGACCGTCCTGTCCCCAAGGAAATCGGCTTGCAACAAGCCGACTGGTTTATATCCCTGTCAAACACGCTGGGCGCCGATCCGGTATCGTTTTCCTCGGTTTTCGTAAAACTCTCCTATGCCGGATTGTTCGTTGTGGTTTTGCTGGCCATTCTGTGGCTATCGGAAAAGGCGCTGCACTCGCCGTGGGGCCGCATGATGCGCGCCATCCGCGACAACCGCGACGCTGCCGAGGCAATGGGCAAGGACGTAACCCGCCGGCACTTGCAGGTATTCATCCTCGGCTCGGCCGTGGTGGGGATTGCGGGGGCAATGATGACAACGATGGACGGGCAGTTCATGCCCGGAACATATAACCCGCTGCGCTATACCTTTCTGATCTGGGTGATGGTGATCGTTGGCGGATCGGGCAACAACTGGGGCGCGGTTCTGGGCGGCATCCTGATCTGGTTCGTCTGGAACGAGGCAGAGCCGGTCGGTAACTGGCTGATGGCAACGATCACCTCGGGCATGGCCGAAGACAACGGCCTCAGGATCCACCTGTTGAAATCGGCGCCGCACATGCGTCTGATCGTGATGGGCATCATTTTGTTGCTGGTGCTGCGATTCAGTCCGCGCGGTTTGATACCGGAAAAAGGCGGGCGCGAGCGGCCGGCCTGATACCGGCACCGGCGGATATCCGGAAAGGAACCACATGATTTCCGACTGGGACGATGCCTATCAAAACGGCAAATATATCGACGGCGCGGCGGAATACCCCGCCATCTGGGCCAGCGCCGCCGCCACATTCCGCCGGACACACCCGCCGGAAAGCATCGCCTATGGCCGCCACCCGCGCGAGGGTTACGACCTGTTTCGGCCCCAAGGCACGCCACGCGGGTTGGCCGTGTTTGTTCACGGCGGCTACTGGCGCGCGTTCGACCGGACCGACTGGTCGCATCTGGCGGCCGGCCCGCTGGCGCGCGGCTGGGCCGTGGCGATACCGGGGTATAGGCTGTGCCCCGACGTAACGATTTCCGACATTACCGGCGCAATCACGCGGGCAATCAACAGCGCAGCGGAACGGATCGACGGGCCGATCCACCTTGCCGGTCATTCGGCAGGCGGGCATCTGGTGACGCGCATGGGGTGCGATGACATCCGCGCGCCCTTCACCAACCGCCTGAAACGGATCGTGTCGATCAGCGGCGTGCATGACCTGCGCCCGCTTGTGCGCACGGGTTTGAATGCCGACCTCCGCCTTGATATTCACAGTGCCGCCGCCGCCAGTCCGGCACTTGCAACCCCGCGTTCGGGGTTTGAACTGACCTGCTGGGCCGGCAGTGCCGAGCGTCCCGAATTTCTGCGCCAAAGCGCCCTGCTGGCCGACATCTGGTCGGGTGCATTTGTCCCGACCCGCGCGATTACAGCCCCCGGTCACCATCATTTTTCCGTTATCGGCGATCTGTCAAATCCCGACAGCGCATTGACTTGTGCCGTTGTTGACCCACATCAAGGTGTATAGCTACCCTGTCGGCAATATGTCGAAACCGGATAAAAGGGGATCACACCATGACACCAGTTGCCAAACGCGAACAGACCCTGCGCAAGCGCCTTGCCTTTCTCGAACAAAAAATGGAAGCCATCGAAACCGCGCTGGAACAGCCGATGGATCAGGATGTCGAAGAACGCTCGGTGGAGCGCGAAGGCGACGAGGTGATGCAGGATATGGGCAACGCCGACCTGCTGGAAACCCGTCAAATCCAGGCGGCGCTGGAACGGATTTCCGCCGGCGAATACGGCTACTGCGTTGAATGCGGTGCTAAAATATCCGAGGAACGGCTGGACCTCTTGCCCCAGACCCCGTTCTGCCAGACCTGTGCAAGCCAACACGATTGAGAGGCCGATATGCCCTTTGAAGACCTGAAAATCCGTATTCGTATGCTGCTGGAAGAAATGACCCACCAGCCCGAAGACCTGCACGAACTGCGCGAGTCCCTGCGGGTGGAACTGGCCGAATTGCGCTCGCAAGGCCTGCCGGAACCCGAAGACCTTGCCGAACTGGAAAAGGCGCTGGTCAAGGATCTGGATATACCGAAACGGGCAGATTAACGCCGGTTGCCCATAGATGAATCGCGACGGACCGGCGTTTTGCCGGTGTCGGTGGTGTATATAAAAACATATTCAATTATTGTAATATGAAAAACAGCCCTATATATCACCTAGCAACAAACAAAGGAGAGGCCCGATGACGCCTGACGTTACAGCATTTTTCGATGACGCCACCAATACGGTTTCCTACGTCGTCAAAGACCCCGACAGCAACAAGGTCGCGATTATCGACTCGGTTCTGGATTTCGATTTCGCGTCGGGTCACACCGACACGAAATCCGCAGACAGGATCATCGCCCACATCCGCGCCAACAATCTGGAGGTTGCGTGGATCCTGGAATCGCACGTCCACGCCGACCACCTGTCCGCCGCCCCGTATATCCAGAACGAGGTAGGCGGTAAAATCGGTATCGGCAGCAACATCACCGTTGTCCAGAACACCTTTGGCAAGGTTTTCAACGAAGGGACCGAATTCCAGCGGGACGGCTCGCAATTCGACAAACTCTTTGCCGAAGGCGACACCCTTGAAATCGGCGCGCTTGAAGGCAGGGTCATGCACACCCCCGGTCACACGCCGGCCTGTATGACCTATGTCATCGGCGACGCGGCATTTGTCGGGGACACCATGTTCATGCCCGATTTCGGCACGGCGCGATGTGATTTCCCCGGCGGCTCGGCCGAGGATCTCTTTGCCTCGATCCAGAAAATTCTGGCCCTGCCCGACGCCACCCGTATCTTCGTCGGCCACGACTACAAGGCGCCGGGCCGCGAGGAATTTGCATGGGAAACCACCGTCGGCGAACAAAAGGCCAAAAACGTGCATGTGGGTGCCGGAAAAACGCACGACGACTTTATCGAAATGCGGACAAAACGCGACGCGCAACTGTCCATGCCGAAACTGATCGTTCCGTCGATTCAGGTCAACATGCGCGCCGGCAACATGCCCGCCCCCGAGGATGACGGCAATGTTTACCTGAAAGTTCCGGTCAACGTTCTCTAATCGTCTCGGATCGGATATAACCGCCACGAATTCCGGAACGGGCACCCGTTCCGGCACTGTATCACAGGAAGGACACCACATGCAGATCCACAAAATATCCGACACCTACAGTGTAAGCGGCCAGATATCCCCCGCCGATGTTCCGTTGATCAAGGCGGCCGGTTTCAAAACCATCATGTGCAACCGTCCCGACGGTGAATCCTTTGGCCAGCCCTCCGCCGCAATGATCAAGGAAGCCGCCGCCGACCTCGACATTCCCTTTCACTATGTTCCGATGGCGCACACCGGCATGAGCATGACGACGCTCGCCGATTTTCGCAAGGTTCTGGCCGAAGCCGACACGCCGGTCTTTGCCTATTGCCGCACCGGGAACCGCAGCGCCATTTTGTGGAACGCCGCCAACAGCTGACCCCTGACCGAAAAGACCTCGCCATGCTTAAACGGTATTTTCCCATTTTCGAGTGGGCCGCCACCTATGATCGCGAAACCCTGAGCAACGACCTCGTTGCCGCGGTAATCGTCACCATCATGCTGATCCCGCAATCGCTGGCCTATGCGCTGCTGGCGGGGTTGCCGGCCGAGGTGGGCCTGTATGCCTCCATTGCGCCGCTGGTAATCTACGCGGTATTCGGCACATCGCGCGCACTGGCCGTCGGGCCGGTCGCGGTTGCCTCGTTGATGACTGCGGCGGCAGCGGGAAACCTGATGCAGCAGGGCACGCCGGAATACTACGGTGCCGCCATCGCGCTGGCATTGATATCGGGGCTGATGCTGACGGTCATGGGGTTTCTGCGGCTGGGGTTTCTGGCAAATTTTCTGTCGCATCCGGTCATTTCCGGTTTCATCACCGCTTCGGGCATCATCATCGCCACGGCACAGTTGAAACATATCCTTGGCATCGGCGCGTCGGGCCATAACCTGTACGAACTGTCGATTTCGCTGGTTCAGCACCTGTCCGAAATCAACTATTACACCGCTGTCATCGGTGTTCTGGCGACCGCATTCCTGTTCTGGGTGCGTGGCAACCTGAAACCGCTGTTGCTGAAATGGGGGCTGGGACCGCGCCTGGCGGGGGTTTTTGCCAAAACCGGTCCGGTTCTTGCGGTCGCGGTGACCACGCTTGCCACATGGGCCTTCGCGCTGGACGACAAGGGTGTAAAAATCGTCGGCAGCATCCCGCAAGGCCTGCCGGTGCCGCGCCTGCCGTCCTTCGATCCCGCATTATGGAGCGCAATCGCCGTGCCGGCCCTGATGATCGCCATCGTCGGCTATGTCGAAACCATTTCCGTGGCGCAAACACTGGCAGCGAAACGCCGGCAACGCATTGATCCGGATCAGGAACTGATCGCGCTTGGCACGGCCAATATCGGATCGGCAATTTCCGGCGGATTTCCGGTTACCGGCGGCTTTTCCCGCTCGGTCGTGAATTTCGACGCGGGTGCGCAAACACCGGCAGCGGGGGCCTACACTGCGGTCGGCATCGCCATGGCCACCCTGTTCCTGACACCGTTGCTGCACTATCTGCCCAAGGCAACACTGGCCGCCACCATTATCGTTGCGGTGCTGTCGCTGATCGATATCGGCGCGATCAAACGCACATGGGCCTATTCCAAGGGCGACTTTGCCGCGATGATGGCAACCATCCTGATCACACTGGGATTCGGCGTGGAGCTGGGAATTTCCGCCGGCGTCGGGCTGTCGATCTTCTTGCACCTCTACCGGTCCTCGCGTCCGCACTCCGCTGTTGTCGGACAGGTTCCCGGCACCGAACATTTCCGCAATATCAAGCGCCACAACGTGATGGTCACACCGGAAATTTTCTCGATCCGCATCGACGAGAGCCTGTATTTCGCCAACGCCCGTTTTCTGGAAGACACGGTCAACGATGCCGTTGCCGGCGATCCGGCCATTACGCATGTGGTGCTGATGTGTCCGGCGGTGAACTTCATCGACGCCTCGGCGCTCGAAAGCCTCGAGGCAATCAACAACCGTCTGCGCGACGCCGGTATCACGCTGCACCTGTCCGAGGTAAAAGGACCCGTCATGGATCGCCTGAAACGCTCGCATTTCCTTGACGA
>CAZDLV010000148.1:0-6036 GCA_964506345.1 uncultured Rhodobacterales bacterium
ATACACAGCCTCGACACGCTGACGAGACTGGAAACCCTGTCGCGGGATCGGGCGCTGAAAGCGGCGCAGAATTATTTGAAAAGCCTGCGAAAGCATGGCGGCAACAGCCGTGTGATCGTTGATCGCTCGCCGTTCAACACCGTTATGATGGGCGAGGTGTTGCGAATATTTCCGAACGCGAAATTCATTCTGGCGGTTCGCGACCCTGCCGATGTAGTGCTAAGCTGTTTCATGCAGGCCTTTACCATCAACAGCGCCAATGCGACGCTGACCACGCCGCTGGACGCCGCGCGCACCTATGACTCCACAATGGAATTATGGGTGCGTTACACCGGTATTTTCGATGTGGACACGCATATCTGCCGCTACGAGGATGTGGTGCAGGATCCGGCCACGACCCTGCCACCGCTGATCGACTTCCTCGGGCTGGACTGGGATCCGCAGGTGCTGGAGCATCAGAAAACCGCGCGCAAACGCGAACGGATCAATACCGCCAGCTATGCACAGGTAGTGCAGCCGATTTATAAAAGTTCGGTCCGGCGATGGGAAAATTACGCCGAATTGATGCCCGAGGCGCTGGAAATCCTGGCACCGTGGCGGGAATATTTCGGGTACGACTGAGCGCCCTATTCCAGTTCCACCAGCAGGTCCTTGGCGTCCACCTGCGAACCGGCGTTGACATGCACGGCCTTGACCGTGCCGTCGCGGTCGGCGTGGATGCCGGTTTCCATTTTCATCGCCTCGATGGTCAGCAGCATGTCGCCTTCCTTGACCGCCTGCCCCGCACTGACGCAGACGGTGGCGATCAGGCCGGGCATAGGGGCGCCGATGTGGTTCGGGTTGCCAAGCTCCGCCTTCGGCCGTTTCGCCGTGGTCGCCGCAACCTTGCGGTTGGCGATGCGAATGTTGCGGGGCTGGCCGTTGAGTTCGAAGAACACCTTGGCCTCGCCGTCCTCGTTGGTGTCGCCGACGGCCTGCAGGCGGATCTCCAGCGTCTTGCCGGGATCGATCTCGGCCGAAATTTCCTCGCCCGGTTCCATGCCGTAGAAGAACGTTCTGGTCGGCAGGGTGCGCACGGGGCCATAGTCGCGGTGGCGGCCCATGTAATCAAGGAATACCTTGGGATACATCAGGTAACCACAAAGGTCTTCTTCATCCACGCTGAACCCTTCCAGCTCTTTCGTCAGCTCCGCGCGAATGACATCGAAGTCGGCGGCGGGCAGGTGTTTGCCCGGGCGTTCGGTGTTGGGTTTCTCGCCCTTCAGCACCTTGGCCACGAAGGCCGGCGGGAAGCCGCCCGGAGGCTGGCCGAGGTTGCCGCGCATCATGTCGATGACGGAATCGGGGAAGGCGACGTCCACGTCGGGGTCCTCCACCTGTTCGCGGGTCAGGCCCTGCGAAACCATCATCAGCGCCATGTCGCCCACCACCTTCGAAGATGGCGTGACCTTGACGATATCGCCGAACATGTCGTTGACGTCGGCATAGGCCTGCGCGACCTCGTGCCAGCGTTCCTCCAGCCCCAGCGAGCGGGCCTGCGCCTTGAGGTTGGTAAACTGGCCGCCCGGCATTTCGTGCAGATAAACCTCCGAGGCAGGCGCGGCCAGACCGGACTCGAAACCGGCGTATTGCTGGCGCACGGCCTCCCAGTAATCCGATGTCTGCCGGATCACGCCGATGTCGAGGCCGGTGTCGCGGTCGGTGTTGCGCAGGGCCTCGACAATCGAGCCGAGGCAGGGTTGCGAGGTGCCGCCGGAAAACGCGTCCATCGCCGCATCCACCGCATCGACACCCGCATCGGCAGCGGCGAGGATGGTGCCGGCGGCAATACCGCTGGTGTCGTGTGTGTGGAAATGCACCGGCAGGCCGACCTCTTCCTTCAGGGCCTTGACCAGCACGCGGGCGGCGGCGGGTTTCAGCAGGCCGGCCATGTCCTTCAGCCCGATGATATGGGCGCCGGCGTCGCGCAGGTCCTTGCCCATCCGCACATAATATTCCAGGTCGTATTTGGCGCGGTCGGGGTCGAGTATATCGCCGGTGTAACAGATCGCGCCCTCGCAGATCTTGCCGGTGGACACGACCGCATCCATCGCCACGCGCATGTTTTCCACCCAGTTGAGGCTGTCGAACACGCGGAACACATCGACGCCGGATTTTGCCGCTTGATCGACAAATTTCTGCACCACGTTGTCGGGATAGTTGGTGTAGCCCACCCCGTTGGAGCCGCGCAGCAGCATCTGGATCATCAGGTTGGGCATACGCTGGCGCAGATCGCGCAGGCGTTGCCACGGGCATTCCTGCAGGAACCGGTAAGCCACGTCGAAGGTGGCGCCGCCCCATGCCTCCATACTGAACAGTTGCGGCAGGTTGTGGGCATAGGATTCCGCCACGTTCAGCATGTCGATGGAGCGCATACGGGTCGCCAGCAACGACTGGTGCGCGTCGCGCATGGTGGTGTCGGTCAGCAGCAGTTTTTTCTGCTCCAGCATCCAGTCGGCCACGGCCTGCGGTCCCTTGTCGGCCAGCAGGTTGCGGGTGCCGTAGGCCGGTTCGGCGGCGACGAATTCCGGCACGCGCGGCGGGCGGGCGTGGGCGGGGGGTCTGGCGCGGCCTTCGGTCTCCGGATGGCTGTTCACCGTGATATCGGCGATGTAGGTCAGGATTTTCGTCGCACGGTCGCGGCGCTTTTTGAATTTGAACAGCTCCGGCGTGTTGTCAATGAATTTGGTGGTGTAGGTGTTGTTCAGGAAAACCGGATGTTTCAGCAGGTTTTCCACAAAGGCGATGTTGGTGGACACGCCGCGGATACGGAATTCGCGCAAGGCGCGGTCCATGCGGGCAATCGCCATTTCCGGCGTCGGCGCCCATGCGGTTACCTTTTCCAGCAGACTGTCGTAATAGCGCGTAATCACCGCGCCCGAATAGGCCGTGCCGCCGTCCAGACGGATGCCCATGCCGGTGGCGCCGCGATAGGCGGTGATGCGGCCGTAGTCGGGGATGAAATTGTTCTGCGGGTCCTCGGTGGTGATACGGCATTGCAGGGCGTGGCCGTTGAGGGTGATATCGTCCTGCGAGGCCTTGCCGGTCGCCTGTTCGATGGTCGCGCCCTCGGCAATCATGATCTGCGCGCGCACGATGTCGATGCCGGTGACTTCCTCGGTGACGGTGTGTTCCACCTGCACACGGGGGTTTACCTCGATGAAAAAGAACTCCTGTGTGTCCATATCCATCAGGAATTCGACGGTGCCCGCACATTCATAGCCCACATGGGCGCAGATCTTGCGGCCCAGCGCGCAAAGCTCCTCGCGCTGTTCCTGCGTCAGATAGGGGGCGGGGGCGCGCTCCACGACCTTCTGGTTGCGGCGCTGGACCGAGCAATCCCGTTCCCACAGGTGATAGATCTGCCCGTGTTGATCCCCGAGGATCTGGACCTCCACATGCCGCGCCTTCTGCACGAGGCGTTCGAGGTATCCCTCGCCGTTGCCGAAGGCGGCCTCGGCCTCGCGCCGGCCCTCCAGCACCATGTCCTCCAGTTCGTCGGGGGTCATGATCGGGCGCATACCGCGACCGCCGCCGCCCCAGCTGGCCTTGAGCATGAAGGGATAGCCGACCTCCTCCGCCATGCGCCGGACCTCGGCCATATCGTCGGGCAAAACGTCGGTGGCGGGCACAACGGGGACGCCCGCCTCGATCGCCACGCGCCGCGCGCTGGCCTTGTCGCCAAGCTGGCGCATGGTGGCGGCTTTCGGGCCGATGAAGGTGATGCCCGCCGCGGTGCAGGCATCGACGAAATCGGGGTTTTCCGACAGCAGGCCATACCCCGGGTGGATGGCATCGGCGCCACATTCGCGGGCGACGCGGATGATTTCCTCGATGCTCAGATAGGCGGCGACCGGCCCCAGACCGGCACCGATGCGATAGGCCTCGTCCGCCTTGAAACGGTGCAGCGAGAGCTTGTCCTCTTCCGCATAGACCGCCACCGTGCGTTTGCCCATTTCATTGGCGGCACGCATGATGCGGATGGCGATCTCGCCACGGTTGGCAATCAGGATTTTGCGGAAGTTTTTCATCACGGAACCTTTCGGGGGATTGGGTGACGGAGGTTTGCGCGGGTTTTATCTGCTGGAGCCGGGGTTTTCAATGCGGCAAAGGCGGAATTGGAACATTTTGCGAACATCCCCCTTTTATTCGCTACGGGTTGCGGCTAGTTTAGAGGCCATGAACGAACATGACTTCGATGAATCGGACGCCTTCGAGGCCGCCGCCGACATTCCCCTGTCGCAACAGGCGATGGGGGGACGGGCGGCGCCCTATCTCGATACGCTGAACCCGCCGCAACGCGAGGCGGTGGAAACCCTTGACGGGCCGGTGCTGGTGCTGGCGGGGGCGGGAACCGGCAAAACCAAGGCATTGACGACGCGGATTGCGCATCTGCTGAACACCGGACGGGCGCGGCCCAACGAAATCCTGTCGGTGACCTTCACCAACAAGGCCGCGCGCGAGATGAAGGACCGTGTCGGCCAGTCGGTCGGCGGGGTGGTCGAGGGGATGCCGTGGATGGGCACCTTCCATTCGCTCTGCGTCAAGCTGCTGCGCCGCCATGCGGAACTGGCCGGGCTGAAATCGAATTTCACCATTCTGGACACCGACGACCAGATCCGGCTGTTGAAACAGTTGATCCGCGCCGAAAACATCGACGAGAAACGCTGGCCCGCGCGGCTGCTGGCCGGTTTTATCGACCAGTGGAAAAACCGCGCCTGGACGCCGGAGATGGTGCCCGCCTCGGAAAGCGGCATGTATGACCGGCGCGGGACGGAGTTCTATGCGCTCTATCAGGCGCGGCTCAAGACGCTGAACGCGGTGGATTTCGGCGATCTGCTGCTGCATGTGGTGCGGATTTTTCAGGAAAACCCCGATGTGCTGGAGAAATACCAACGCTGGTTCCGGTATATTCTGGTGGACGAGTATCAGGACACCAACGTGGCGCAATACCTGTGGCTGCGGCTGCTGGCGGGCGGGCACCGGAATATCTGCTGCGTGGGAGACGACGACCAGTCGATCTATGGCTGGCGCGGGGCCGAGGTCGGCAATATCCTGAAATTCGAAAAGGATTTCCCGGGGGCGAAGGTGATCCGGCTGGAACAGAACTATCGCTCTACCGGCCATATTCTGGCGGCGGCCAGCGCGGTGATCAAGGGCAACGAGGATCGCCTTGGCAAGACCCTGTGGACCGACAGCGGCGAGGGCGAGAAGGTGCGCCTGATCGGCCATTGGGACGCACCGGAGGAGGCCCGCTGGATCGGCGAGGAGATCGAGGCGCTGCAACGCGGCACCCGCGGGCGCGATCCGCTGCCGCTGGACGGCATGGCGATTCTGGTGCGGGCCAGCCACCAGATGCGCGCTTTCGAGGACCGGTTCCTGTCGCTCGGCCTGCCCTATCGGGTGATCGGCGGGCCGCGGTTTTACGAGCGGCTGGAGATCCGCGATGCCATGGCCTATTTCCGCGTGGTGGTCAGCCCCGACGACGGGATGGCCTTCGAGCGTATCATCAACACGCCGAAACGCGGGCTGGGCGACAAGGCGCAGCAGGTGGTCAATCTGGCGGCGCGCGAAAACGGAGTGTCGCCGCTGGTCGGCGCGCAGATCGTGGTGGCCGAGGAACGGCTGCCGGCGCGGGCGCGCAATGCGCTGAAGGGCTTGCTCGACAATATCGACCGCTGGCGGCAGATGATGGCCACGGGCGAGGTGGGCCATGTGGAACTGGCCGGAATCATTCTGGACGAGAGCGGCTATACCGAATTCTGGAAAAAGGACAAATCGCCGGATGCGGCGGGGCGGCTGGAAAACCTGAAAGAACTGGTGAAGGCGCTGGAGGAATTCGAGAATTTGCAGGGGTTTCTGGAGCATGTCTCGCTGATCATGGACAATGCCTCGGACGAGGCGGGGGAAAAGGTCTCCATCATGACCCTGCACGCGGCCAAGGGGCTGGAATTCCCCTGCGTGTTCCTGCCAGGGTGGGAGGACGGGCTGTTCCCC
>CAZDLV010000149.1:0-5922 GCA_964506345.1 uncultured Rhodobacterales bacterium
ATTCCATCGTTTCCTTCGACATGCCGCCAGCCGCCAGCGCGTCGTGGGCATAGGGAAGATCGGGAAGTTCGAAAGCCATTGGTAAAACCCCTTTATTGGTTTGAAAACACCGCGACGTCTGTGTCGCTTACGCCGGAATATAAACCGAATTTCCGGCGATTAAAGGGCAAAGGGGCTTCCAGCGACGAATTGCCGATGATATGGCCGCACAAAAGCCTGTTGGAAATTCCATGTCACATTCACACGAAAATATGCGCGGCGCGCTGTTCATGATGGCCTCGATGGCCGGATTTACCCTGAACGACACCATGATCAAGCTGGTCTCGCGCGATCTGGACCTGTTTCAGGCGGTATTTCTGCGCGGCATCGTCGCCACATTGCTGCTGGGCGCGCTGGCGTGGCATCAGGGGGCGCTTGGCTTCCGTCCCTCGCGCCGGGACTTGAAAATCATCGGTTTGCGCACCTTTGCCGAGGTCGGCGCCACCTTCTGTTTCCTGACCGCGCTGTTCCACATGCCGCTGGCCAACGCCACCGCCATCCTGCAATCGCTGCCGCTGGCGGTGACATTGGCGGCCTCGGTGTTTCTGGGGCAGACTGTCGGCTGGAAACGCTATCTGGCGATTGCCATCGGGTTTGCCGGCATGTTGATCATCGTGCGCCCCGGCACGGACGGTTTCAATACCTATGCGCTCTGGGCTGTGGCGGCGGTGGGGTTTGTGACCCTGCGCGATCTGCTGTCGCACCGGTTGGCGCCGGAAACCCCGTCGATGTTCGTGGCGCTGTTCACCTCGGCTTCGGTGATGGTCCTGTCCGGTGTGGCGGCAAGCACACAGGAATGGCGGGCCGTGCCGCTGGATACGGTGGTGTATCTGGCGGCGGCGGCGGGGTTCATTCTGGTCGGCTATATCGCGGCGGTGACGGCCATGCGCCACGGCGAGATTTCCTTTGTCTCGCCGTTCCGTTACAGCGCCCTGATCTGGGCCTTGCTGCTGGGCTTGCTGGTTTTCGGTGACATTCCCGACCGCTACACCGTCATCGGCAGCCTGATTGTTGTCGGCACCGGTATCTATACCTTCTATCGCGAGCGGCGGTTGCTCAAGGGGTAAACGCCGTGGAAACCGCAAACAACAAGACAATATCGAAAAACCAGATTCCGGCCGCCGCCAGCAAATAGAACATCAAGCGCCCGATCCGGCGGCGCGCATTCATCCAGCCGGAATAGGCCAGCATGGCCGGCATGACACCGATCATCCACGACAGCACCAGAAACGCCAGCCAGCCAAACGAACCGGATGTGCCGAAACGCCCGTAGACCCAGCCAAGCAACAGGCTGACACCGATGGTGACACCCACCGTCGTGCCGAAACGCCAGCGCCCTTGCGCCGCCACCATCTGCGCCACCGGACGCGGCAAGGCAACCGGCAGGGCCGATCCGCACGAAACACACCGCGTCGCCATCGGTTCGGCAGGGGTATTGCAATACTGGCAGGTTTTTTGCTGCATCAGCCCACCGGAAACATCAGCGCCGCCACGCGGCGGCCTTCGGCCAGCAACAGGTTGTAGGTGCGGCAGGCGGCAGACGTCTGCATAAACTCGACCCCCAGCCCCGCCGCCTCCAGCCGCTGGCGAAATTCGCGCGGCGGATAGGCAAGCGCATCGCCGGTGCCGACCAGAACAATATCGAACTCGTCCCGCCGTGCCAGCAACGGACCAATATCGTCGTAGCCCGCCCACGGAGCGACGCCGGTCAGGGTCAACATCATCGCGCCGCTGTATTTTTTCCCGTCCAGCCGGAAAAACCCGGGGCCATAGCCGTCCACCGGCACAGCCCCGTCAAAGGCGATTTCCGCCATGGTGACGCATTTGCACTCAGGCATCGATATCGGCGTATTGCGTGCCGGCGGCACCGTTCGCCTGCTTGTCCCAGTCGCGCTTGACGCCAAGACGCAGCAGAATGACCGAGGCAACAAAGATCGACGAATACGTCCCGACAACAATTCCCCAGATCATCGCGAAAGTGAAGCCCCGAATAACATCACCGCCCAGGAAATACAGCGCGAACAGCGCGATCAATGTGGTCAGCGAGGTCATCACCGTGCGCGACAGCGTCTCGTTGATCGACATGTTCAACACCTGTTTCAGGTCCATCTTCTTGTAGCGCCGCAGGTTTTCACGCACACGGTCGAACACCACCACCGTATCGTTCAGGGAATAGCCGACAATGGTCAGGATGGCGGCAATGATGGTCAGGTTGAACTCGATCTGCGTGACGGAAAACACGCCGATGGTCAGAATGACATCATGCACCAGCGCCGCCACGGCCCCGACCGAAAACTGCCATTCGAACCGCAGCCAGATGTAGAACAGCACCGCGCCCACGGCCAGAACCACCGCCAGAATACCGGCCTGCACCAGTTCGCCGGACACCTTGGCCCCGACGCTGTCGGTCTGCAAATAGACGATGCCGTCGAATTTGGCGCTCAGCGCGTCCTTGACCCGGATAATCAGATCGTTCTGGATCGCCGGATCGTCGCCCTTTTGCTCGATCCGGATCATCACGATGTTTTTCTGCGTTCCCGCCAGCTTCGCCGCAGGATCCGAAATCTGTGTGACCGAAATATCGCCGATATCCAGCGCCTTCAGCTCGGTCCGGTAATCGGCAACATCCACCACCTGCGGCGTTTCCGCCATGATCATGGAGCCGCCACGGAAATCGATACCGAAGTTCAGCCCCATGGTGAAAAACGCGATGATCGACACAAGGATCAGGGAACCGGACAGGCCCAGCGACCACTTGGAAATACCGAAAAAGTCGAATTTTGTATCACTCGGGATCAGTTTAAGACGCATATTCCGGCCCTCACACTTCGATGGTTTTGGGTTTGCGTGCCGACAGCCACATGGCCACCAGCAGGCGCGTCACCCAGATTGCGGTAAACACCGACGTGATGATACCCAGCCCCAGCGTCACCGCAAAGCCGCGCACCGGACCCGAGCCGATGGCATACAGGATCCCCGCCGCGATCAGCGTGGTGATATTGGCGTCGATAATCGCCGACAGTGCCTTTTGATAGCCGACCTCGATCGCGCGGACCGGTTTTTTGCCGGCTTTCAGTTCCTCGCGGATACGTTCGAAAATCAGCACGTTGGCATCGACCGCCATCCCGATTGTCAACACGATCCCGGCAATACCGGGCAAGGTCAGCGTCGCCCCGATCAGCGACAGCATGGAAAAAATCATGGCGACGTTCAAAACCAGCGCAATATCGGCAAAAACCCCGAACAGCCCGTAGGACGCAATCATGAACCCCAGAACGGCAACAAAGGCAACCACGGTCGCGATCTTGCCGGCGTCAATGGAATCCTGTCCCAGTTCCGGCCCGATAGTCCGCTGTTCCAGCACCGTAATCTTGGCCGGCAAGGCACCGGCGCGCAACAAAATCGCCAGACGGGTGCTTTCCTCGATGGTGAAATTGCCGGTAATCACACCGGCGCCGCCGGGGATATAGCTCTGGATGGTCGGGGCGGAAATCACCTCGCTGTCCAGCACGATGGCGAACGGCTTGCCGATGTTGTTGGCGGTATAGTCACCGAACTTGCGCCCGCCTGCCGGATTGAACCGGAACGACACCGACGGACGGCCGTTCTGGTCAAATGTCGGCTGCGCATCGACCAGCTGGTCACCGGTGACCACCGGAGTTTTGTCCAGAATGTAATAGGTTCCGGGGGTGTCCGCATCGGGATAGATCACGTTGCCGACCCCGGGCGAGGCATTGGCATCCGACGTGCGTTGCACCACCGGCTGGAACGTCAGCTTGGCGGTGCGCCCGATCAGTTTCAGCAATTCCTCGGCCGAGCCGATGCCCGGCACCTGCACCAGAATCCGGTCCTTGCCCTGCCGCTGGATCGTCGGCTCGCGGGTGCCGGCCTCGTCCACGCGGCGGCGGATGATTTCCAGCGACTGCTGCATGGTGCGGTCGTCGGTCGCCAGTTTTTCGGCCTCGGACAGTTGCAACACGATGATATCGCCGTTGTTGGTCACATCGAAATCGCGCGAACCGGCACCGGTCAGCGACACAACCGGCCGCGTCAGGGCCGACACCAGTTCAAGCGCCTTGGGCATGCCGTCGGGTTTGCCGATCTTTACCCACAACTGCCCGCCGGGGGCGTCCTGGCGGCGAATGGTGCCGACCACGTCGCGGTTCTTGCGCAAGGCATCGCGCACCTCGGGCCACATGGCATTCAGCCGGTCGGCGTAAACATCCGTGACCGCAACCTCGACCAGCACATGGGCGCCGCCGCGCAAATCCAGCCCCAGATTGACCAGCGACGAGGGCAGGTAATCCGGCCACGCGGCCATGTCTGCCTCTTGCTGGGGCGACAATGGCGCGCCGGTTGCCAGAACCTTGCGCGCATCATTGGCCTTTTCGACCTTGCTGTAAAAGAAGTTCGGCGCGGCGAAGACAACACCGGCCAGACATACAAGCCAGATCAACCCTTTTTTCCAGAGCGAAAACTGCAACATAACGGACGATTTCCCCAAAAAAGGCTGCCCGCGCGGACAGCCCTGAATTTATCTTTTTACTCGGACGGCTCGGTTTTGTTCAGAACCGTGGTGATGGTGCTTTTCATCACGCGGACTTTGACGTCCCTGGCGATCTCCACCTCGACCTCGCCGTCTTCCTTGACCTTGGTCACCTTGCCGATGATCCCGCCCTGCGTGACCACCTGATCGCCACGGCGCAGGGCCTCGACCATTGCACGGTGTTCTTTCATTTTTTTCTGCTGCGGACGAATCATCAGCAAATACATGATCCCGAAGATCAGCAGGATCGGCACGAACCCGCCAAGGTTCGAGGCCAGACTGCCCCCGGATGCGGCTTGTGCAAAGGCCGGTGTTGCGAACATTGATGAACCCTCTCGTAAATGGCGGCACCAGGCCGCGAAACTGTGCGCGGACCCTAAAGCGGGGCACGGCGGTTTGCAAGATGCCCGCACGATTGCGGGGATTGGCGTTAGATAGGCCACCGCCGGCAAATGGACAAGGCGTTTCGGGCAAATCTTTGCTGTCTGCACGCGGATTTGCCTGCCGGGCCGGATTGCGCTAGGCTTGCGCCGGTTTCCCACAGTCTTTTTTTCGCGAGGTCCTTTGATGCCGACCCTGTTTTCGCATACCCGCCCGTTGTCGCCGCGCGCCCTTGGTGCGGCTTTCGCGCTTGTGCTGCTGGCGCTTGCCCCCGCCGCACAGGCCGGTCTGTTCAGCCTGCCACGGTCCGGCACGGCAACACAGTCGCACAGCCTGCGCGCCGGTCCGGGTGTTTTCCGCCTGACCCTGTCGGGCCTGAACCGGTTTCTGGTGGTCAAAACCGGTGATCGCAAAGGCACCGCCGGCGAGCTGCGCCGGATCACGATAACGCTTTACAACCGGTCTACCGATGTCAGCGAGGTCGATACTGTCACTCTGACACAAGATTTATTGCGAAACGCCAGCGCGACCAAATACCGGAATTCCTATGGCAACAGCGCCTATCTGAAAATCCACAAAGGCGATTTTCTGGAACCGGGCGGGCCGCGCGGCCCGCGCCCGGCAACCGACATGTGGATTAACGTGCGGCCGGGCGACCGTATCCGTCTGGGCCTGAAATTCAGGGAACTGGACTGCTCGGGCGAGCGGGTCTGCAATCGCGGCGACAACGGGCGCTATGAACTTGATATGGTCGTTCCGGCCACGGCATCGGCGTTCAGTTCGCTGTGTGCGCCAACGGCCAACAGCTGGTCGATCGGCCGGCAGGCGCAGTATTACGTTTTTCGCGGCATGCCGACAACCACCATTACGGCCAAAGGCTCTGTCCTGCTGTATCCGCTGGCCGGCAGGATCTGCATAACACCGTCGCGATAACCGCTTGAGCGTATCTGCGCGCC
>CAZDLV010000150.1:0-5912 GCA_964506345.1 uncultured Rhodobacterales bacterium
ACTGGTCGGCAAGGCCCGCGGCTGATCCCGCCGGCAGAATGCAAAAGGGGCGTCCTGCGGGGCGCCCTTTTTATATGAATTTGCGGAACAGTTTGGTGCGGTCGAACAGATCCTCCAGATCGCTGATCCGTTCCTTGGTGCTGTCCCACGTCAACGTCTGGACAGCGGCGATCATGGTTTCCACCAACAACATCATCGCCGCATTACTGTCCCACGCCGAGGGGACCTCGATGCGGGCATTGAACCTGTGCGTGGCACATTTCGATACCGGCGAGCCCCATTGATCCGTAAACAGAACGATTCCCGCCCCGTGCGCCTGCGCCATCTCTGCCAGCCGTAACAGGTCGTGTTCATAGCGGCGCACATCGAAAATCACCAGCACGTCGCCAGCCTTCATATCCAGCACATAATGCGGCCACGCGTTGGAATTCGACGCAATCAACGTCACGCCTTCGCGCGCCACTTGCAAATGGGTGAACAGATAATCCGCAAGCGCCCGCGTAATGCGCCCGCCAACAATGTAAATTCGTCGTGCCGGATCGGCCAGCAACGCACACGCCCCGTCGAATTCTGCCGGATCGATCCGGCGCAGGGTCCGGCGCATATTTTGCGTCACCGCATCGGCAAAACGGTTGAGGATATGTTCTTGCGGCACATGCTCGGCCCAGATGTCGTGCTTGGTAATCGGGTTGGATATCTGCGCCTCCAGTTCGTCGCGCAGCGCGGCCTGAAAATCGGGATAGCCGGTAAACCCCAGCTTCTGCACCATGCGCGCAACGGTCGGGGTCGAAACGCCGGCATTTTGCGCCACCGCCGTAATGCTGGCCAGACCGGACACCGGATAGTTTTCCAATAACGAATTGGCCAGTTGCCGCTCGGCACGCGTCAACGTGTCAAACGCATCGTGCAGCTTCTCGGATATTGATCTGTTCGGTGTTTTCAAAAGACGTCTCCCGACCGGCTTTGTAAAATTTAGAACGACGCAACGTCTCTTGCAACAAATTTCACAGAAATGCGTTGACAGTAAAGATAAACCTGTTCATTTCTTTTTCAAAACAACCGGAGCTTCCCTTGAGTCAGCATGACGACAACCGGCTTCTGTCCGCGCAAGAAGGCGCGGCGGTTGCCCTTGATAATCAGGACGGGGCGTCGCCTGTCCTGCTGGTGTGCGAACACGCGGCGAACACCATCCCCGCCAGCCTCGACCAACTGGGGCTGGACAGCGCGACCGCCAACAGCCACGTCGCGTGGGATCCAGGTGCGCTCGGTGTTGCCCGCGAATTGTCGCGCCTGCTGGATGCCACGCTGATTCGCGCCCGTTTCTCGCGTCTTGTCTATGACTGCAACCGGCCACCGGAATCCCCTGGCGCCATGCCGGAAAAAAGCGAGGTCCACACCATCCCCGGCAACCGCGCCCTGACACCGGTGGCCCGCGCCGCCCGCGTCGCGGCGCTGTACGAGCCGTTCAAAAAGACGCTGACAAACGAAATCACCCGCCGCATTCTGCAACACCGCCCGCCGGTTCTGGTCACTATCCACAGCTTTACCCCCGTGTATTTCGGCACCCCCCGTTCGGTCGAACTGGGCCTGTTGCATGACGAGGACGCAGCCCTTGCCACCGCCATGCTTGCCGCCGCCCCTGCCGGCATCGACGCGCGCCTGAATGACCCCTACGGCATGGCCGACGGCGTGACGCACACGCTGAAACTGCACGCCATCCCCAACGGTCTGGCCAACGTGATGATAGAGGTGCGCAACGACCTGTTGGCCAGCCCCGCCGATCAAAAGAAAATCGCCGCCGAACTGGCGAAAATGTTGACGGCGGCGCTGGCGTCTCTCGATGCCGCGACGAAAACGGAACCGGCGGATGGCTAGATGTATCGCTTGCCGCTTTCGTTACGGCTGATAAAAACCGGTTGCCCCGCCCCTGCTTGCGGGGCAACCATACTGCCAGAATACCCTGATTCCCCGCTGACCCATTTTCACGAGGTGCCCCCATGCCCGGCAATCTTAGCTTCGCAGACCTGAAAAAATCCGTCGCCGACGGCTCGGTGGATACCGTGCTCGCCTGCCTCGTCGATATGCAGGGCCGCCTGATGGGCAAACGTTTCCTCGCGCAGCATTTCATCGACGGCGCCTACGAGGAAACCCACTGCTGCAACTATCTGCTGGCCACGGACCTCGAAATGGCCACCCCAGACGGCTATGCCTCCACCAGCTGGGAAAGCGGCTATGGCGACTATGTGATGAAGCCGGACCTCTCGACGCTGCGCAAAACCCCGTGGCTCGACGGCACGGTGATGGTGCTGTGCGACGTGCTGGACCACCACACCCATCAGGACATCCCCCATTCCCCCCGCGCCATGCTGAAAAGGCAGATCGCGCGCCTGACCGGCATGGGCCTCGACGCCATCATGGCGACCGAGCTGGAATTCTTCCTGTTCGAGAAATCCTTCGAGGAAATCGCCCGCTCCGGCTACCGCGACCTGACCCCGATCTCGGCCTATAACGAGGATTACCACATCCTCCAGACCACCAAGGAAGAACACATCATGCGGCCGGTCCGCAACCACCTCTACGCCGCCGGCATCCCCGTCGAAGGCACCAAAGGAGAGGCCGAGGCCGGACAGGAAGAGCTCAACATCAAATACGCCGAAGCGCTGGATACCGCCGACAACCACACCATCGCCAAACACGCCATCAAGGAAATCGCATGGCAGCAGGGCCACGCCGTGACCTTCCTGCCGAAATGGGACCACACCAAAGTAGGGTCCTCCTCCCACATCCACCAATCGCTCTGGAGCGACGGCAAACCGGCGTTTTATGACGAAAAAGACGAGCTCGGCATGTCCGGCCTGATGAAATCCTACATGGCCGGCCTGCTGAAATACGCGCCCGACTACATGTATTTCCTCGCCCCCTATGTGAACAGCTACAAACGTTTCCAGAAGGGCAGCTTCGCCCCGACCCGCACCATCTGGTCCGTGGACAACCGCACCGCCGGTTTCCGCCTGTGTTCCGCCGGCACAAAATCCGTGCGCGTGGAATGCCGCATCGGCGGTTCCGACCTCAACCCCTACCTCGCCATGGCCGCCCAGCTTGCGGCCGGCATCCGGGGGATCGAGGAAAACCTCCCCCTCGACCCGCCCACCGTCGGCGATGCCTATGCCGGCGACACCGGCATGATCCCGCAAACCCTGCGCGACGCCATGGCCACGCTGAAAGCCTCCGACATGCTGCGCGCCGCGTTCGGCGACGACGTGGTGGACCACTACACCCGCGCCGCCGAATGGGAACTCGAAGAATTTGACCGCGTTGTGACCGACTGGGAAATCGCACGCGGATTTGAACGGGCCTGACGCCCCTCTTGAAGGAAAAGAAAATGACAAAGTTGATCAAGTGCATCTCGCCGATCGACGGCTCGGTCTATGCCGAGCGTCCGGCCCTGAGCATGGAAGAGGCCAAAGCCGCCGTTGCCCGCGCCCGCGCCGCACAAAAGGAATGGGCGCGCCGCCCCCTGTCCGAACGCATCGCGCTGGTGCAGGCAGGCGTGGCCGAACTGGGCAAAATGAATGACGGGATCGTCGTGGAACTCGCCCACATGATGGGCCGCCCCGTGCGCTACGGCGGCGAATTCGGCGGCGTCGAGGAACGCGCCTCCGGCATGGCCGCCATCGCCGAAGAGGCGCTCAAACCCCATATCGTCGAGGACAGCGGCGATTTCGAGCGCCGGATCGAGCGGGAACCCCACGGCGTCGTGCTGGTCATCGCCCCGTGGAACTACCCCTACCTCACCGCCATCAACACGGTTTCGCCCGCCCTGATCGCCGGCAACGCCGTGATCCTGAAACACGCCTCGCAAACCCTGCTCGCCGGTGAACGCATGGTCGAGGCCTTCACCCGCGCCGGCATCCCCGCCGACCTGTTCCAGAACGTATTCCTGGACCACGCCACCACCTCGGCGCTGATCGCGGACAACCGCTTCGATTTCGTCAACTTCACCGGCTCCGTCGGTGGCGGTCAGGAAATGGAACGCGCCGCCGCCGGCACCTTCACCGGCGTCGGCACGGAACTCGGCGGCAAGGACCCGGGCTATGTGATGGAGGACGCCGATCTCGACGCCGCCGTCGATACACTGATCGACGCGGCCATGTTCAACTCCGGCCAGTGCTGCTGCGGTATCGAGCGCATCTATGTCATCGACAGCCTCTATGACGCCTTCGTCGAAAAGGCCGTGAACATCGTCAACGGCTACAAACTCGGCAACCCGCTCGATCCCGAAACCACCATCGGCCCGATGGCCAACCAGCGTTTCGCCGACGAGGTCCGCGGCCAGATCATGGAGGCCGTCAGCATGGGCGCCACCCCGCTGATCGAGGCGAAAAACTTCCCGATGGACGACGGGACCGGCACCTACCTCATGCCGCAAATCCTCGTGGACGTGAACCACGACATGCGCGTCATGCGGGACGAGAGCTTCGGCCCCGTGGTCGGCATCATGAAGGTATCCTCGGACGAGGAAGCCATCGAACTGATGAACGACTCCGAATTCGGCCTGACCGCCTCGCTCTGGACCAGCGACCCCGACCGCGCCGCCCGCATCGGGCGCGAACTGGAAACCGGCACGGTGTTCATGAACCGCGCCGACTACCTCGACCCGGGCCTGTGCTGGACCGGCTGCAAGAACACCGGCCGCGGCGGCGCCCTGTCGGTCATCGGCTTCCAGAACCTGACCCGTCCGAAATCCTACCACTTCAAGAAAGTCACATCATGAAACTCTATGGCAACTGGTCCTACCCGACGAACATCAAATTCGGCGCCGGCCGCATCAAGGAGCTTCCCGAAGCCTGCGCAGCCACCGGCATGAAAAACCCGCTGCTGGTCACCGACAAGGGGCTGGCAAACCTGCCGATCACCCAATCCACGCTGGACATCATGGAGGCCGCCGGCCTCGGCCGCGCCATGTTCTCCGAAGTGGACCCCAACCCGAACGAGAAGAACCTCGAAGCGGGGCTGGAGGTCTACAAATCCGGCAACCACGACGGCGTCATCGCCTTCGGCGGCGGCTCCGGTCTCGATCTGGCGAAAATGGTCGCCTTCATGTCCGGCCAGACCCGCCCCGTCTGGGATTACGAGGATGTCGACGACTGGTGGACCCGCGCCGACCCGGACGGCATCGCCCCGATCATCGCCGTGCCGACCACGGCAGGCACGGGTTCCGAGGTCGGGCGCGCCAGCGTCATCACCAATTCCGAAACCCATGTGAAGAAAATCATCTTCCACCCGAAAGTGCTGCCAAGCATCGTCATCGCCGACCCCGAACTGACCGTCGGCATGCCGCCGATGATCACTGCCGGCACCGGCGTCGATGCCTTCGCCCATTGTCTGGAGGCCTACTGCTCGCCCCACTACCACCCCATGTCGCAAGGCATCGCGGTGGAAGGCCTGCGTCTGGTCAAGGAATACCTGCCCCGCGCCATGAAAGACGGCACCGACATCGAGGCCCGCGCCCACATGATGAGCGCCGCCATGATGGGCGCGACCGCCTTCCAGAAGGGCCTCGGCGCGGTCCACGCCATCTCCCACCCGATCGGCGCGGTCTACGGCACGCACCACGGCACCACCAACGCGGTCGTCATCCCGCCGGTTCTGGACTTCAACCGCCCCGCCATCGAGGACCGGATTGTCACCCTCAACGGCTACCTCGGTATCGAGGGCGGCTTCGACGCCTTCCGCGCCTATGTGGTGGAACTGAACGACAGCCTCGGCATCCCGAAACGCCTGTCGGAAATGGGTGTCGGCACCGACCGTATCGAGGAAATCGCCCGCATGGCGCTGGAGGACCCCAGCACCGGCGGCAATCCGGTGGAAATGACGCTGGAAAACACCATCGAGTTACTGAAAAAATGCAT
>CAZDLV010000151.1:0-5866 GCA_964506345.1 uncultured Rhodobacterales bacterium
GCGCAAAAGGAGTAACAATGTCGGTTTTGATTCAAGTTGCGCTTGGCGGCGCCATCGGCGCGTCGGCACGGTTTTTGAGCGGTGCGGCGATCGTCCGCACGCTCGGCGCCGATTTCCCCTATGGCACGATGTTCGTGAACATCGTCGGTTCGTTCCTGATGGGATTTCTGGCGGTCTATCTGATGGAACGGATGGACGGCAGTTTCGGCCGGTATGCGCCGTTTTTGATGACCGGCGTTATGGGCGGTTTCACGACGTTCAGCGCCTATTCGCTCGACTCGCTATATCTGATCGAGCGCGGCCGCTTTGCTATGGCGACAGTATACATGGGTGGTTCGGTCGTGGCGGCGTTGGCGATGCTGTTCGTCGGCATGAGTGTTGCGCGGTGGCTGGCATGAGCGAGGTCCGTCACATCGAGGTGGACGCCGACGGCGAGGACCAACGGCTTGACCGCTGGTTCCGCCGCACTTTCCCGCACATTCCGCAGGGGCGTATCGAAAAGATGTGTCGCAAGGGCGAGATTCGCGTTGATGGCGGTCGTGTGAAACCGGCGACCAGATTGCATACGGGGCAAAGCGTGCGCATTCCGCCGCTGCCGCCTGCCGGCGCGATGCCCCGGCAGCGCAACGGCGAACCGGTGGTTTCGGACAGCGACGCCAAAATGATCCGCGCCTGCGTGATTTATAAAGACGACGATATCATTGTGCTGAACAAACCCGCCGGCCTGCCGGTGCAGGGTGGATCGGGGCAGACCCGCCACGTTGACGGCATGGGCGAGGCGCTGAAATTCGGCAACGATACCAGACCCCGGCTGGTCCACCGGCTGGACAAGGACACCTCGGGGGTGCTGTTGCTGGCGCGCAATGGGCGCGCGGCCAAAGGGTTGGCGCAGGCGTTTCAGGATAAAACCACGCAGAAAATTTACTGGGCGCTGGTGGCCGGGCATCCCGAACAGAACATCGGCACCGTCCGTTTCGGTCTGGTGAAACAGTCGGGTCACGGGCCGAACAACGCAGGCGAAAAGATGGTGTGCATACCGCCGAACCAGATCGCGGAAACCCCCGGCGCCAAGCGTGCCACCACGGATTTTGTGGTGATCGAAAGTGTCGGCAAACGCGCCACATGGCTGGGGCTGGCCCCGATCACCGGTCGCACACACCAGTTGCGCGCGCATATGGCCGAAATCGGTTGTCCGATCGCCGGTGATGGCAAATACGGCGGTTCCTCGCAGGTTAACGAGGGCGAGGGCTGGGGCGCGCAGCTTGGCGGCGCGATCAGCCGGAAAATGCACCTGCATGCGCGCTCCATCACCTTGAAACACCCGCTGAGCGGCAAAGAGATGTTCTTCGAGGCGCCCTTGCCCGAACACATGCAACGCACATGGGACTTTTTCGGCTGGAACCTGAAATGGGCACCGAAAAACCCGTTCGGGATCTACGAATGAGCGATTTGCATCTGGTCGTGTTCGATATGGACGGCACGCTGATCGATTCGCAGGCGTTTATCCTGACGGCGATGAAGCGGGCCTTTGCCAAGGCAGGGTTTCCGGCACCGAAGGATAGCGAGGTTCTGGCAATTGTCGGCCTGTCGCTGGAAGAAGCTGTTTCGACCATCATGCCGGCGTTAAACGCCCGCGAGGCGCGCGACGCCGCCAACCTTTACCGCGACAGTTTTGTCGAGCTGCGTGCCGAACGCGGCGGCGAGGCAAGCTCCACGCTTTATCCGGGCGCACGCGCGGCGCTGGAACGTTTGCATGCGCAGGACGAAACCCTGCTTGGTGTCGCCACCGGCAAGGCGCGTCGCGGACTGGATCACGCCTATGAATCCCATGACCTCGGGCGTTTTTTTGTGACCAGCCAGACCGCGGATGACCATCCGTCCAAGCCACACCCCTCGATGCTGGAACGGGCGCTGTATGAAACCGGATGCGAGGCCGAACGGGCGGTGATGATCGGCGATACGGAATTCGATATCGCCATGGGTGCCGCCGCCGGATTTTCGACTATCGCGGTCAGCTGGGGCTATCATCCGCTGGAACGGCTGGCGCAGGCCGACTATCTGATTGACGATTTTGCCGGGCTTGACGCGGTTCTGGCCGATATCTGGAGCAAATAGGATGAACACACCTTTGAACAAACGCTTCTGGAAAGATGTTTCTGTCCGCCGCGATGGCGACGGCTATGCCGTGTTGCTGGATACACGGCCGCTGAAAACACCGGCGAAGGCGGCCTTTGTTGTGCCGTCGAAGCCGCTGGCCGAGGCGATTGCGCAGGAATGGGACGGCGTCGAAAAAACTATCGAGCCGCGCACCATGCACCTGACACGATGTGCCAATGCGACGATTGACAAGGTCAGCCTTGAAAAGCAGGCGGTTGCCGACATGTTGGCGGAATATGGCGGCACCGATCTGTTGTGTTACAGGGCCACAACGCCGGCGGAACTGGCGCGGCGCCAGGCGGCACAATGGGATCCTGTTCTCGACTGGCTGCGCGCGACGTTCGGTGTTGACCTGCGCACGACCGCCGGCGTCATGCATGTGCCGCAACCGGTCGAGGCAACAACAAAATTGCGCGATCTGGTGCGGGCGCTGGACCCGTGGCGCCTGACGGCATTTCATGATCTTGTGACGTTGTCGGGTTCGCTGGTGCTGGCTTTCTCTATCATCGAGGAACATCTCGATGCCGAACAGGCGTGGGAAATTTCGCGTGTGGACGAGCAATGGCAGGAGGAACAGTGGGGCATTGACGATGATGCGGCGCGCGACGCACAGTTGAAGCGCGACGAATTTCTAAAAGCAAAGATGCTGTTCGATCTGCTGACGCAATAGCACCACACAGAATCACGTCGCCTGAGTCGGAAAATTCCCGGCTGCGCCTTCGCTGAAACTTTTTTTGAAAAAAACCGCCAAATTTTTTTGTGTTGTCCCGAAAAAAAATCCGGCTGGTGAAACATTCCGGACGGTGAACGATAACATCAAAACTTGTTGTGACCGACTTAATGGTCAGCATTAGCGACCTAAAAGGGCGGTTCCCGAGTTGCCAAGACCGAATGACATATCGACATCCCCCGTTTAAGAAACACCACCTTCTGCTGAGGTTGCCTCGCGGGGTGTGATACACGCAATTCGATTTGACGGCTGGCAGCGTATCCATATTTCCGCCGGTTACTACCGCAATGCGTGTGGGTAAATCTGTGGCGCGACGGTATGGGTCAGAGATGCTTACCAATATGTAATCTGCGTCTATCTCTTGACCTGACACGCAACAATTGTTCAAACTGCACGGGTTGCGGCCATTATGGTCGCGCATCAAGATTTAGTTCCGGTCAACAGGCCGGTGTTCTGCCCGGATATTCCGGGTATCACCAGGATGAGGTAAAAATGAAAAACACTGTAATCTTTGGCACAATCGCTGCTGCTGCCAGTCTCGCAGCCGGCCTTGCTTCGGCAGGCACGCTTGAAGACGTGAAAGCAAAAGGCGAATTGGCTTGCGGCGTATCCACCGGTCTCGTGGGCTTTGCTGCTCCGGATGCGAACGGCAACTGGGAAGGCTTCGACGTTTCTGTATGTCGCGCCGTCGCTGCTGCTGTTCTGGGTGACGCAAACGCTGTCAAATTCGTTCCGACCACTGGTAAGACACGCTTCACCGCGCTGGCTTCCGGCGAGATCGATATGCTGGCCCGTAACACCACATGGACCTTCTCTCGTGACGTTGACCTGAAATTCAACTTCGTAGGCGTTAACTACTACG
This sequence comes from uncultured Rhodobacterales bacterium, assembly GCA_964506345.1. GTDB lineage: Bacteria > Pseudomonadota > Alphaproteobacteria > Rhodobacterales > Rhodobacteraceae > NORP23. The sequence goes on from CAZDLV010000151.1 coordinate 3,750, forward strand.
ATGGTCAGGGCTTCATGGTTCCGAAATCCCTCGGCGTTTCCTCGGCAAAAGAACTGGACGGTGCAACCGTTTGTATCCAGACCGGCACCACGACCGAGCTGAACCTGGCTGACTTCTTCCGTTCCAACGGCATGACATACGAGCCGGTTCCGATCGAAACCAATGCTGAAGCACAGCAGCAGTTCCTGTCGGGTGCTTGCGACGTTTACACCACAGACGCTTCCGGCCTGGCCGCTACGCGTGCAACTTTCGAAAACGCCAGCGACTACGTTCTGCTGCCGGAAATCATTTCGAAAGAGCCGCTCGGTCCGCTCGTACGTCAGGGTGACGAGCAGTGGGGCGATATCGTCCGCTGGACTCTGAACGCACTGATTTCGGCTGAAGAGCTGGGCATCACATCCGCTAACCTGGATGAAATGGCTGCCGGCACCAACAACCCGGAAATCAACCGTATCCTCGGCACCGAAGGTGACCTGGGCGGCATGTTCGGTCTGGACAAAGAATGGGCCAAACGTGCGATTGCCGCTTCCGGCAACTACGGCGAAATCTTCGAGAAAAACATCGGTGAAAACACTGCAATCGGTCTGGCCCGTGGCCTGAACGCACAGTGGAAACAGGGTGGTCTGATCTACTCGCCGCCGTTCCGTTGATCTGAACGACGTTACTTGGGGCGCGCCGACGGTGCGCCCCATTCATATCTTCTTTACTTTTTTCGAACCAACGCCCAAACGCAGAGAGGCACACCTCTCGCAAATACATCCGTTCGGTTCTCATGCAGGAGGGGTTAGCCGTGTCAATGGCAGACCAGAATGCATCCCGGTCATTTAGACTGAGTATGCTAATATACGATTCCCGCTATCGGGCGATGACGATCCAGATAGTGGCCTTGATTTTGGTTCTGATGGGTGGCGCGTGGCTGGTAAACAACGCGGCGACAAACCTTGCCAATCTGGGCAAGCCGCTTAGCTACGGGTTCCTTTCCCAGCCATCGGGTTACGACATCAACCAACGCCTGATTTCCTACACATCGCAAAGCTCGCACTTCCGGGCGGCCCTTGTAGGATTGCTGAACACCTTGCTGGTGGCATTTTTGGGCTGCACCCTTGCGACCATTCTGGGCGTGACCATCGGGGTTTTGCGGTTGTCGAAAAACTGGCTGATTGCCAGATTGATGACCCTGTACATCGAGATTTTCCGGAATGTTCCGGTGCTGTTGTGGATCGTGTTCACGATGGCCATTTTCATCGATTCTTTCCCGGCCCCGCGCGCGTATCGCGGCGATAATCCGACCGCCACCATGTATTTTGGCGATTCGGTCGCCTTTACCAACCGTGGCGTCTATATCCCGCGGCCCGAATTCGGGTCCGGCGCGCTGGTTGTGGGAATCGTGTTCCTGCTGTCGCTTGTGGGCATCTGGTTCTTCGGCCGCTGGGCACGCGCGCAGCAAGAGGCAACCGGACGCATCCTGCCGACATTCTGGATCAAGCTTGGCCTGTTCTTTGTGCCGGCGCTTGCTGCACAGTTTATAATGGGTAGCCCGATTACGTTTGTGTTCCCCGAATTGAAGGGGTTCAACTTCACCGGCGGGATCCATCTTAGAAACTCGTTGATTTCGCTCTGGCTGGCGCTGTCCATCTATACCGGCGCCTTCATCGCCGAAGCCGTGCGGGCCGGTATCATGGCCATCTCGAAAGGCCAGACCGAGGCCGCCGCGGCACTGGGCTTGCGCTCCAACCGCATCATGCAGCTGGTGATTCTGCCGCAGGCCTTGCGGGTCATCATCCCGCCGCTGATTTCGCAATACCTGAACCTGACCAAAAACTCGTCACTGGCGATTGCGGTGGGGTATATGGACATCACCGGAACGCTGGGCGGCATCACGCTGAACCAGACCGGCCGCGAGATGGAATCGGTGCTGTTGCTGATGCTGATCTATCTGGTGATCTCGCTGTCGATTTCGACCGTGATGAACTGGTACAATGAATCTGTTAAGTTGAGGGCGCGGTAATATGTCAGAAGTTGCTTTTGTCCGCACCGAAATGCTGCCTGAAAAAACACCGCCAATAGCTGCGGCGGGGCCTATCGCGTGGATGCGGCATAATCTGTTTGCCACCATT
>CAZDLV010000152.1:0-5863 GCA_964506345.1 uncultured Rhodobacterales bacterium
TTTTGTCCGGGATGTTCGGGGTTGGCGGCGGATTTTTGATGACGCCGCTGTTGTTTTTTATCGGCATCCCGCCTGCGGTGGCGGTTGCGACCGAGGCGAACCAGATTGTGGCGTCGTCTTTTTCCGGTGTTCTGGCGCATTTCAAACGCAGGACTGTCGACCTGAAGATGGGGATGGTGCTGTTGCTGGGCGGATTGCTGGGCGCGGCGATCGGGGTTGAAGTGTTCAAGATGCTGCGCGAAATCGGGCAGGTCGATTTGCTGGTGACGCTAAGCTATGTGGTGTTTCTGGGCCTGATCGGCGGCATGATGTTTATCGAGAGCCTGAGCGCGATCCGCCGGTCGAGCAAAAACGCCCCGCCGCGCAAGATCAAGCGGCACACATGGATTCACGGGTTGCCGTTCAAGATGCGGTTCCGCACATCGAATTTGTATATCAGTGCGATCCCGCCGTTTATCGTCGGGTTTCTGGTGGGGGTTTTGGCGGCTATTATGGGTGTCGGCGGCGGGTTTATCATGGTGCCGGCGATGATCTATGTGCTGGGGATGCCGACCAAGGTGGTTGTCGGGACGTCGTTGTTCCAGATTATTTTCGTGACAGGGTTCACGACATTGATGCACGCGACGCAGAACTATACGGTTGATGCGATGTTGGCATTGATATTGTTGACCGGAGGCGTTATCGGCGCGCAGGTCGGCACACGCATTGGCCTGAAAATGAAGGCCGAGCAGTTGCGGATTCTGCTGGCGATGATGGTTCTGGGCGTTTGTGCAAAGTTGGGTCTGGGTCTGGTTCTGGAACCGGCCGAGTTGTATTCCATTGGTGCAGGGGGCGAATAGTCGTGCGCGCAGTATTTCTTTTGATCGCGCTGGTTTTTCCGGCATCGGCGGCTTTGTCTCAGGCGATTGTGTCGGACCTGAGCCAGAACCGTGTTTCGATCACCGCGAATTTTGACGGCTCGCAGATATTCATTTTCGGGGCCGTGAAATCGAACATCATGCCGGATATGAACGCCGGCCCGCTGGACGTTATTATCGAGGTTTCCGGTCCCTCGGGTCCTGTTCTGGTGCGCAAGAAAGAATATAAATACGGAATCTGGGTGAATGCCGAGGCGGTGACAGTCGATCGCGCCCCCAGTTTTTACAGTCTGGCAGGCACGCGGCCGGTTAACGAAATATTGCCGGCGTCGGAGCGGGAAAAATACAACCTCGGGCTGGATTACGCGGTTGGCGGGTCTGCGGCCGGGCCGGAATATGCGAAGGCGGTTGTGCGGATCCGGCAGGATTCCGGTGTTTTTGCAACCACCGAATCCAGCGTGAAGTTAAGCGAGCAAACGCTGTTTACCACCGAGGTGGACCTGCCGTCGAATCTGGTGGAAGGTGACTATACGGCCAGTATTTATCTGGTGCGCGATCAAAAGGTTGTGGCGTCTTCGACGTCCAGTATTATGGTGCGCAAGGCGGGGTTGGAGCGCTGGATTTACAATCTGGCACACGAAAAACCGCTGATTTACGGTCTGCTGTCGTTGCTGGTGGCGCTGGTTGCAGGCTGGACGGCCTCGACCGTGTTCCGCCTGCTGAAACGCTGATTATTCTGTCGATCCCGTCATTTCCAGTGGCGGGACCGGTGTTTTCAGATCCGCTATCCCCAAAGGTTCCGTCGGGCGCGCCAGCATGTAGCGCGTGACCCAGTGCAGCCGCGTTTCGGCGCGGGTGATGGCGACATAGGCGAGGCGTTTCCAGACGGGGATGCCTGCCTCGGAGCGGCCGGAACGATAGGCGGCGTAGATGTCCGGCGCGAACACCTGCACCTCGGGCCACTGGCTGCCCTGCGCCTTGTGAATGGTCACCGCCGCGCCGTGCAGGAAGGTGGCGCCCATGCGCGCGGCCGAGGCGATGAAGGGTTCCTCGCGGTCGGGGGCCTCGATCTGGATGATGGTGGCGGCATTGACGCGGGGGTCTTCGGCGCCGACCACATGCAGGCGCGAAAACCCCGGTTTGCGGCCCGGCTCCAGATAGATCACCTGTGCGCCCTTGATCAGGCCGCGGGCCTCCAGATCGATGCGTTTCTTGCGGTGTTTTAGCGGCAGTTCGATGCCGTCGCAGATCAGCGGTTCGCCGGACAGCAGCGAATCCTCGGGGGCGTCATAGGCGCTGCGAAAGGCGTGGATCAGGCGGATGCGGGTGGCGTTGCGCCAGACCAGCACCGGCGAGCGGGCCATCATGGCGGCGTCTACCCGCGGGCTGACGGTGACGCGGTCGTCGCGGGCGGCGGCCTGTTCGATCATCTGTTCGAACCGCTCGAAGGTCAGGTCGGGATCGCCGAGGGCGTGGGCGATGTCCAGGATGGGATTGCCCTTTTCCTGCCGGTGGATGCGGTGCAGGGTGAGTTTCTGTTTGTCCGGCAGCTTGTCGAAGCTCATGTTGCCGGACTGCCCGACGGGGGCGAGCTGCGCCGGATCGCCGAACAGAACGAGGGTCGAGAAAATTTCCTTCAGGTCGTCCAGTTGCCGGTCGTCCAGCATCGAGCTTTCGTCGATAAAACCGATGTCGAGCGGATCGTCGCGGCGCGACCAGCCGGTGATGAAGTCGGAGCCGCGCAGACCGGCGGCGGCCAGTGCGCCGGGGATGGATTTGTGGGTCTGGTAAAAGGCGAAGGCGCGGTCCAGCGCCACGTCGGTCAGCCCCTCGATCTCGGGCTTGTCGCCGTCACCCGCCAGCCATTCGGCGATTTTTTCGTATTCGGGATCATAGACGGGAGTGTAGAGGATGCGGTGGATCGTGGTGGCCGGAACGCCGTGGTTGCGCAGGACGCTGGCGGCCTTGTTGGTCGGGGCCAGCACCGCGAGGGTGCGCTTGTCCTTGCGTTTGCGGGATTCATAGTCGGCGGAGACGGTCTCGACCCCGGCCTCGTCCAGTGCCTCGACCAGTTTTGACAGCAGCAGGGTTTTGCCGGATCCGGCCTTGCCCAGCACCGCCAGAACCTGCGGTTTGCCATCGGAAACTGGGGTGAGGGTGGCGTTGTCGAGATCGACACCGGCGTGTTTCAGGACCTCCGATATGGCGTCGAACGCCTGTGCCTGATCTTCTGAAAACTGCATCTCGCCCCGTCCGGTTTTTTCCTGTTGTAACCGGAGATCGGGGCGAGGGCCAGCGTTCAGGCCGCGACCGAGGTTTCGGTTGCGGTGTCGGGAAAGGAGGCGTCGAACCAGTTTTCGACCGCCGGTGCCGGAATGGCGAATTTCGCGCAGAGTTCCTGTTTTTTCGCCCCGGAATATTCCCACAGACCGACCGAGATTTCCGCGCGCCCCGTGCCGGCGCTGCCGATGATTTCCGGCGACCAGCCGATGCGGCGGTAGATGCGGACCATACGGGCGTCGAAAACCCCGACCGAATGTTCCAGCCCGAACCGCAGCCCCATCTCGCAACCGGCCAGCATCAGGCGGGCGGCGGTTTTTCCGGCGTTGTCCGCATCGGGCGAGATGCAGAACCGCGTGCATTCCCAGATCAGCGGGCTGGAAATATGCACGCCGCCGGTCAGGTGGGCGAAGTGGTCGTTGACCATGGTCTGCCCGATTGTCGGCAGAAACCGCATGGAACCGGCGTGCTGCCCGTTGTGGTCGTGAATGACATAGAGCGGGTTCAGCCTGTCGTAGGAATCCCGTTCCTCGCCGTTCGCATCGACGTTGACCGTCCAGCCCTGCCGTTCCTTGAACTGGCGGCGGCGGTCCTGGAACATACCGGATTTCAACACCGGAAAGGCGTCGAGCGCGTCTGCATAGATGTATCTGATCATGGTTACCCTTTCGCTTGATACGAAGGGCAATAGCGGCAAAATATGAACAAAGGTCGAGCGCGCGCCGCTGTCGGGTGCGGCGCAACGCCTATAGCACGACAACCCCGCGGGAAATTGCGAGCGCGACGGCATGGGTGGTGTTGGCCGCGCCGAGCTTGTAGCGGGCCGAGTCGATATAGACCCGGAGCGTGTGTTCGGAGATTTTCATTTTCTCGGCGATACGGCTGCGTGCCTCGCCCATGCCGAGGTAGGCGATAGCGTCGCGTTCGCGGGGGGACAGCTCGCGCATGTGCTGCTCTTTGCCGATTTTGTGGATGTGGTTCGAACGCTCGTGGACATAGTGCGACAGCAGCAGGAAATCGCGGGCGTGTTCGCGGGTGTATTTCGACCAGCTGTCGTCATCGGCGGTTTTGTTGACCGTGAACAGGGCGAATTGGCCGTTGGGACCACGGATCGGCAGGGAATAACCCTGATTGCCAAGGCCTGCGCCGATGGCTTCGCCCAGAAAGGCGCGGCTGGCGGCGTTGCTCCAGTCCAGGCGCTTCCAGTCCATCGGATGAAAGCGTTTGACCGCGCCAAGCACAACGGGGTCGAGGCGGGTGTAGTTTTCGGCCAGATAGTGATCGACCCATTCGGGGGCGTAAGTCAGGGCGCCGAACTGTTCGCCCGTGCCGCTGACGGAGTGATAGACCACATGTTCGGTGTCATAGACGTCGCGGACGTGTTCGATTAGCGACTGGAGGTCGTCAAGGGAATCTGTTGTCAGTAGCCGTTCCAGAAATGTCTCTACCTTGGTACTCATCACCATCCAGAAGGTTATGGCCGCCCTCGTGTACGCGCAATTCTGTCGCGGCCACGAGGATGGCGTCATCCAGATGCTCGGCCAGATCCAGCATCGCCTGATTTTCGGCGAATTTCGGAGGTCCGTCAGAACATCAATCATCCAGTCGTTGGTCATAGCTATACCCGCATAGGTTGAATAGTCAATACATATATCAGCTTTGCGCTAAATGGGCTGCATAGCCACCCGCTATTTTGCACTCCCCGTTTATGGGGAGGCTAAGTTTTTCAACCCGTTGAAAAGACGTGGGCGCCTCAAAAAAATACGGCCCGCAGTGTTTGTGCGCGCCGTACCTGAATTGCGAATCGGTGGTGTGGATCAGACCGTGCCGGCCTCAAGCACATCTTCGAGCGTGCGCAAGCCGGTAGTCGGGGCGCTGACCAGCACCGCCATGTTGCCCGGTTTATGCTGGTTGGCGAGCATTTTCATGTGCGCGGCGGGGATATCGGCCCAGGGGAAAACCTCGGACATGGAGGGGTCGAGGCGCCGTTCCACCATCAACTGGTTGGCGGCGCTCGCCTGTTTCAGGTTGGCGAAATGGCTGCCCTGCACGCGCTTCTGGTGCATCCACAGATACCGCGCGTCCATGGTCAGGTTATAGCCCGTGGTGCCGGCGCAGATCACGACCATGCCGCCCTTTTTGCAGACGAAAACCGAAACGGGGAAGGTGGCCTGACCGGGGTGTTCAAACACCAGATCGACGTTGTTGCCCTTGCCGGTGATGTCCCAGATTGCCTTGCCGAATTTGCGGGTCTCGGTAAACCAGTCCTTGTATTCGGCCGTGTTGACGGTCGGCATCTGGCCCCAGCAGTTGAAGTCCTTGCGGTTGATGACGCCCTTGGCGCCAAGGCCGAGGACGAAATCACGCTTGCTTTCGTCGGAAATTACGCCGATTGCGTTGGCACCGGCGGTGTTGATCAACTGGATCGCGAAGGAGCCGAGACCACCCGATGCCCCCCAGACCAACACGTTTTGCCCCGGTTTCAGGGTGTGCGGGCGGTGGCCGAACAGCATGCGATAGGCGGTGGCGAGGGTCAGCGTGTAGCAGGCGCTTTCTTCCCACGTCAGGTGCTGCGGACGGCGCATGAGTTGTTGTGCCTGCACGCGGGTGAACTGCGCGAAGGACCCGTCGGGGGTTTCGTATCCCCAGATGCGCTGACTGGCGGAAAACATCGGGTCGCCGCCGTTGCATTCCTCGTCGTCGCCGTCGTCCTGGTTGCAGTGGAT
>CAZDLV010000153.1:0-5773 GCA_964506345.1 uncultured Rhodobacterales bacterium
TCGCTATCGTGCGAACTGCCCGAACCGTCGTTGCTGCCGGAGCTTTCGCCCTCGGCGCCTTCATCGTCGGAGCCTTCACCGTCGCCGGATTCGCTGTCATGCGAGGAGTCGGAGCTTTCACCGTCATGCGAGCTGCTGTCGGAGCTTTCGCCCTCGGAACCCTCGTTGTCGGAGCCTTCACCGTCGCCGGATTCGCTGTCATGCGAGGAGTCGGAGCCTTCGCCGCCGCCGGGATACCCATTGCTTTCGCTGCTGCTATTTCCGTTGCCGTTGCTTTCGCCCTCACCTTCGTTGGAGCTGCCGCTTCCGAGATAACCCGGGGCGGTTGACGAACTGTTGCTGCTGCCGTTGTTGTTGCCGTGTCCGCTGCCGTTCGGCACGCCGAGGTTCAGCGTTTGACCCTGTGTACAGGTCACGACGTAAATTTCGCCCGGTTGTAGCGTCGTGGCATCGAAGCTGCTGGCGGTTACATGGTTTACGGGGCGAATCGGGTTTATGTAAGCAGGCTGCAATCCCGAATTCCGGTCTTGCAGGGCCGCGATATACCGGTCGATTTTTGCGACTTTCGGGGCCGGCAAGGACTGCTGGCGCAAGGCCTCTTCGATGCCGGGGTTGCGGGCGTCGGAACAGGTTGCCGACGACGGACCGCAGTTTTCAAGGCTGGCCATCGAGACGATAGCGCCGGTGTCGAATACGTTTTGTGCCGAAGCATCCACACCCTGTTCGCCGTGCACACAATACCCGGCCGAGAATTGCTCCTGGCTGGACAATTTAACTGTCGACGCGGAAATGATGCCGTCAGCCGAACACGGGCTGATGAAGCGCTGCACAGTTGCCGATGTCGAGACGGTGAATTCGTCAAAACCGGCGAAACGCAGGAAGAAAGTGCCGATTGTCCGGCTGGCGCCGCCGCTTTGGCGGGTGGTCACGCGCACGGTGTCGGGGGCAACGTTGCTGCCGCTTGCCATGGGAACAAAGGTGCGGGTCGCCGCATCCCATGTGCCGACCTGGATGTCGCGGTCGATCAGGACGTCGCCATAGCGCGAATTCGGCATGTTCATTTCGGCAATCGCATTTGCTGCCGCTGCTACGCGCCCCTTGATCCGGTTATTGCCGGTTTTACCCAGTTCGAGTGCGCCGGCTTGCGCCGAGAAATCCGCCGTGGATTGAAGGAATTGCTTGACCTTCCATGCGTTCGTGACGTCGACCGACAGGCCGGCAACGGCGAAGCTGAGGATCACCCATGCAAGCGCCCAGGCGGTGCCGACACCGTCTTCGTTTCTGAAAAAACTTTTCATTCTCTGGATAAGATCAAACATGATTTCTACCTTGCTATCTAGAATGGCTCGAGACGGGACGTAACAGACGCAACGAGGTCATTGTTTCCGCCGATGTTCAATACTCCGAAAACACCGACATCCCGGATGGGTACAGCCAACTGGACGGTAACAGTCTGTGTGGCGTTGTTAATCGCTATGGTTGCGGTGGGACGATTGCCGGAAAAGGTTCCGGCTGTTTCCGCGTAATTTTTTGCGGCGGTGACGGTCGTCAACTGCCGTATGGATATTTGCCGCGCTGTGTCGCGCGCAACCTGCCAGAGGTTGGACTGGGTCAGAAACATCATGCTGACGTCGACCATGATTCCGAGAATCACCAGGAAAATCGGTACCCAGAGGACAAATTCGACTGTCACGCTGCCGCTGTCGTCCCGGTATCTCCGGAACGGATTGCGAAGGCGGGAAGTTTTTCCCGGAGTGTGATGCATCAAGCGCATTGTTTCTTTCCTGCTGCGCCGGAGTGTCCGCGCGCAAAGGGGTTAGACCAAATTACTAAACAAACAGGCATGTCGTGGAAATCGTCAAAGTGGCACTGGAGAATCACGGGATGCCTGAATAGAACTTGATACTGACGCCTTAAACTAAACCAAATGTTAAATATTTTCAACGAGACAATTCAAAGTTTAGCTGATTCACCGCCACGTTTCCCGAGAAATGTGGCGATATTGTGGCAATATAGCAACTGTTATTTCGCGCCGTTGGCCACTTTGTGGTGGATGCGGCGCATGCCGGCATAGACAATACCGAGAATCGGCAGGGTCACGGCGGCCAGAACAGTGGTTTTTTCGAATCCCCATGCCTTGGCCAGCGGCGCCAGAAGGTAGCCCGCCAGGCTGACGGCGTAATAGCTGATGGCGACGACGGACAGGCCCTCGACGGTTTCCTGCAATCGCAGTTGCAGTTCGGCGCGCCGGTCCATCTGTTTCAGCACCTCGTGATTTTGTGATTCGGTTTGGACATCCACGCGGGTCCGCAGCAAATTTGCGGCGCGTTCGGCACGGGCAGACAGGTCCGCGAGGCGATCTTGTGCAGAACGGCAGGTGCGCATGGCCGGATCATAGCGGCGCAGCATGAATTCGCTGAACAACTGGCGACCCTTGACGCGGGTTTCGCGCAAGACCTCGATCCGGCGGTTGACGATGGCCTCGTAGGCCCCCGCCGCGCCGAAACGGAAGGCCGAGGAGGAGGACAGGACCTCTATCTCCGCCGCCATGCGCAACAGCCGGTCGAGCGACTTGCTTTCGTCGGTACTGCTTTCGCGCATTTGCTGGACGATGGAGGTCAGGTCCTGATCCAGTTCGGCAACGCGGCGCGAAACCTTGCGGGCGATCGGCAGAGTCAGCATCGAGGCGGTTTTATATGTTTCTATCTCCAGCAGGCGTTGCACCACGCGGCCCAGACGGCGCGGGCCGATTTCGGGTTTTGCCAGCACGACAAAGCGGACATGGCCGGCCTCGTCAATACGGAAATCGCCGGCGACCACGGCCTCGTTATCGACAACCTGCGAGACTGCGAGGCTTTCGGGAACGAACCATTTCGGCAGGCGGGTGTCGAGCGATTTTTGCAGGTCTGCCGGATCGTCGTATTGTTCGACGCGCACCAGCGCCGAGGTCAGGACCGCGCCGGGGGCCTTGGCCAGCCAGTCATGCGGAAAGATGGAAAAGACCGCCGGATTGAACGGCATGTCGGCGACGGAGTCGGAAAAAATCGTGTAGGTGGTGAATTCGGCGTGGATTTCCCATTTCAGGAAGTTGCGGCCAAGGCGGCCATAATAGTGGCCCGACCCCGGGGCAGGATGCGCCGCGCCGTAGCGGTCGAGCAGGTCCAGCAGGTGTTCACGGTCAAGCGCCCGGTCGCGCTCGATCGCCTTTTCCGGTTTTTTGATGGCCAGAAAGGCCGCGCGGCACGGGGCGACGAGTTCGGGAAACGGGCGGGCGTGCAGCTCGTTATTCAGCTCGTAGCGTAGCGGGTGGTTGGGTAGCAGGGTTTCCGACATGGGGGTTGCTCCGTCAACTGCGCCCGAACAGGCGTTCTATATCTGTCATCTTAAGCTCTACATAGGTCGGGCGTCCATGGTTGCACTGGCCGGAATAGGGCGTTGCTTCCATTTCGCGCAGCAGGGCGTTCATTTCGGGGGCCGACATGCGCCGGCCGGTGCGGATGGAGCCGTGGCAGGCGACGCGCGAGAGGATGGCCTCGATCCGGTCCTGAACGGTTTGCGAGCGGCCCAGATCGGCCAGTTCGTCGGCGATATCACGGATCATTGCGGCGGCGTTGACCTCGCCCAGAATGGCAGGGGTTTCGCGCACGCAGACGGCGTTGCCGCCGAAGGCCTCGATCGTCAGGCCGAGGGGGGCGAGATCCGGTGCGGCGGCGAGCAGGCGGGCGATGTCGTCGGCGGACATTTCGACGATTTCGGGGATCAGCAGGGCCTGCGCTGCAACGCCGTTGTCGGCCATCTGGGCCTTCAGTTTCTCGTAGTTCAACCGTTCGTGCGCGGCGTGGGAATCCACAAGGATCATGCCGTCGCGGGTCTGGGCGACGATGTAGTTTTCATGCAGTTGCGCACGGGCCGCCCCGAGCGGCAGGTCGATGGCGTCGCTGTCGTCGGGTTCCTCCATGCGGGCCGAAGGGGCAGCGAATTCGGCGAAGCCCTGCTGGTCCGGCGCGGGTTGCTGGAAGTTGTAGGCCCGTTGCAGGGTGGATTGCGAGGGCCGGTCCATCTGGTAGATCGGGGCGTTCGGCACCTGCGGGCGCATGGCACCGAGGGTGGCGTCGGAAACGGTGGTGGAGGCACGGTGTCCGGCGGCGGCCAGTGCGTGCTTGAGGGCCGAGACCACCAGCCCGCGGGCAAAGCCCGGCTCGCGGAAGCGGACCTCGGCCTTGGCGGGGTGGACGTTGACGTCCACCAGTTCGGGATCGCAGGAGACGAACAGCGCGACAGCGGCGTGGCGGTCGCGGCTCAGGAAGTCGGAATAGGCGCCGCGCAGGGCACCGATCAGCAGTTTGTCGCGCACGGGACGGCCGTTGACAAAGAAGAACTGCGCCACCGCCGCGCCGCGCGAATAGGTCGGCAGGGCGGCGTAGCCGGTCAGGCGGTAGCCCTCGCGTTCGGCATCTATGCGCATGGCGTTGGCGATGAAATCGGGGCCGAGGATGGTGCGCAGGCGACCGGCCAGCGCGTCGAACATGTCGCCGGTTTCGGGGTCGGCGCGGAATTTGATTTTGCCCTCGCCGCCGCCGGAGATGTCGCGCAGGGTGAAACCCGTATGCGGTTCGGCCATGGCGAGGCGTTTGACCACATCGGCGATGGCACCGGATTCGGCGCGGTCGGTGCGCAGGAATTTCAGGCGCGCCGGTGTGGCGTGGAACAGGTCGCGCAGTTCCACCACCGTGCCGCGGGTCAGGGCGGCGGGTTCCACCGCACCGGTTTTGCCGCCGTGGACGGTGATGCGCGCCGCCTCGCCCGCGTTGGCGAAACGCGAGGTGATGGTCAGGCGGCCGACGGCACCGAGCGAGGGCAGGGCCTCGCCGCGAAAGCCGAAGGAATGGATGTTAAGCAGGTCGGAACCGTCGATTTTCGATGTGGCGTGGCGCGACAGGGCCAGCGGCAGTTCGTCCGCCGGGATGCCGTGGCCGTCGTCGGTGACGCGCAGCAAGGTCTTGCCACCGTCGGCGTAGGCGATGTCGATGCGCGTGGCCCCCGCGTCGAGGGCGTTTTCCACCAGTTCCTTGACCGCCGAGGCGGGCCGCTCGACCACCTCGCCCGCCGCAATGCGGTTGGCCGCGGCGTCGTCGAGTTGCCGGATCGGCCGCCGGTTTTCGGGTATATTGTGGTTCAGCGCGTTCATGCCACCAATTCTAGCACGATACGCCGCGATTCTGCCATGTGTATCTTATGAAGGTTTCCTGTCACCAAACAGGATCAGGCCGAAAGCACCGGCGAAGATCGATATGTCCGCGACGTTGAAGGCGAAGGGGTTGTCGATGCCGCAGCAGGTGACATTCAGAAAATCGGCCACCGCGCCGTAGATAAACCGGTCCAGCACATTGCCGAGCGCGCCGCCAACCAGCAGGCCGGTGGAAATCGGCACGAGCCAGCCGGTTTTGTTGCGACTCCAGACCAGTACGCCGGCGATGATGGCAAAAGCGAGGACGATCAGGACGGTGCGGGTAAGCGCGCCGTCGCCGTTGAAAAGGCCGAAGTTGATGCCGCGGTTCCATGCCATGGAAAAGGTGACGTAGGGGGGGTATGCCTCGATCCGGTAGCGGCCCAGCAGGTCGAGGTAATCCACGACGTACCATTTTGTCAGCCGGTCCAGCAGGAAAACAATACTGGCGATGGAAAGGGTGCGGGTCAGGGGCATGGCTTCCTCGGGTTTTCTGGTCCGGCGCACCCTAGACGTGACGTCGCGGCGGGACAAGCGGAACGTAGG
>CAZDLV010000154.1:0-5729 GCA_964506345.1 uncultured Rhodobacterales bacterium
TTACGCCGCACACCAAGTTCGAGGCCGAGGTCTATATCCTGACCAAGGAAGAGGGTGGCCGTCACACGCCGTTCTTCAAGAACTACCGTCCGCAGTTCTACTTCCGCACCACGGATGTGACCGGGACTGTTGAACTGCCGGAAGGCACCGAGATGGTTATGCCCGGCGACAACCTGAAGTTCTCGGTTGAACTGATTGCCCCGATCGCCATGGAAGAAGGCCTGCGCTTCGCTATCCGCGAAGGTGGCCGTACCGTCGGTTCGGGCGTCGTGTCCAAAATCATCGAGTAGTCGACGGGACAGACTGACAGAAGGCCGCCTTTCGGGGCGGCCTTTTTTGCGGGGTTTACTGCTGCCGTTCGGCCAGCATCAGGTCGATAATGGCGACCATTTCTTTTGCCTGGCGCGGCGAGGTGACGCCGCCGATACCGATACGTTTGCCGACGCGCCACCACAGGCCCGGCGACCAGCGGCGCGGCCCTGTGGTTTTCAGACGGATCAGGAAACCGTTGGTTGGTTTGAAGGCAAAGAACCCGCGATCCGTGCTGTCGATTTCCGCAACCGTGCAAAGTGTTTCACCTGACGTGCTGGTGATCGCCTCGCGCGTCAGCACCAGCGTCTCGCCGGTCGCGCGGTAAAGCCGGACAGCGGCCCACAGGAATATCGCCGCAAAAGCCAGCAAACCCAGCAGTTCGACCGGTTGCGTTGGCGGGGCGACAGCCGCGATATACAGCAGGATCGCGCCCAGACCCGCCAGCGTCGATATGCCGAACCAGCGGCGCGGTTGGGTGGGTTCCAGTTTGACGAGAATTTCGGGCATGGGGCCTCCGGTGTTGGTTCGCCCTTCTTGTAGTGGCTTGGCGGGCGAAGTCCAGAGCCGGCCTTGCAGGTGTTCCTGTGGTTGTATGGTTGCACGCACAGGGCATCGATACCGGGCTTTCCAATAGATTGCGTCGGTTTTTGACGCAAATCCGACGTTGCACGTTGCAAAGACCCGAATTTCCCTGTTAGGTTCGTCACAGAGCGGCACAGATCGCAGCGCCCGGCGCGCATATGTACAACAGGGTTTTGGAGAAGAGCTTGTCACTGGATAGTTCAGAAGACGCATTCGTGGTGTTCGACCGCGTACAGAAAAGTTATGACGGCGAAGTTCTCGTGGTCAAGGATCTCAATCTCAAAATTGCCAAGGGCGAGTTTGTCACCATGCTGGGGCCGTCAGGATCCGGCAAGACAACGTGCCTGATGATGCTGGCCGGTTTCGAGGTTGCCACCCACGGCGATATCCTGCTGGGCGGTGTGGCGATCAACAATATTCCGCCGCACAAGCGCGGTATCGGCATGGTGTTCCAGAATTACGCGCTGTTTCCGCATATGACCGTCGGCGAAAACCTGTCGTTTCCGCTGGAAGTGCGCGGCATGGGTAAATCCGAGCGCGAGGACAAGGTGCGGTCGGTGCTGGATATGGTGCAGATGGGCGAATTTATCAATCGCCGGCCGGCGCAATTGTCTGGCGGGCAGCAACAGCGGATTGCCTTGGCGCGGGCGTTGGTGTTCGACGCCGAACTGGTGTTGATGGACGAGCCGCTAGGTGCGTTGGACAAACAGTTGCGCGAGCATATGCAGTATGAAATCAAACATTTGCATGAACAGTTGGGGATAACGGTGGTGTATGTAACGCACGACCAGTCCGAGGCGTTGACCATGTCCGACCGTGTGGCGGTGTTCGAAAACGGGCGGATTCAGCAACTGGCGACGCCGGATGATTTGTACGAGCGGCCCGACAACGCGTTTGTGGCGCAGTTTATCGGCGAAAACAACCGGCTGAACGGCGTTATCAAAGCCGTCGAGGGCGGTAATGTTCTGGTCGAGGTTGACGGCGGCATGGTCTCGCGCGCGCTGGCCGTGAATTGCGGTGGTGTCGGCGACCGCACGATGTTGTCAATCCGTCCGGAACGGGTTTCGCTGAACGCCGACGGGCCGAATACATCCGAGGCGCTGGTCAAGGAACTGATCTATCTGGGCGACCATATCCGGTGCCGTATGATCGTTTCCGGACATGACGAATTTATCGTCAAGGTGCCGAATTCCTCGGGCCAGAAACATCTGGTCGTCGGCGAGAAAACCGTCGTTAGCTGGCAGACCGAAGATTGCCGCGCGCTGGACGCATAAAGTTTCATGCCGGCGCGTGCTGCGCGGCGGCCTTACTCTGCATTTATTTGCCCGAAATGCAGAGAGTGGAATTAACGGGTAAAACAGGGAGAAGCTCGATGAAGCTCAAGAACGTTCTTTTCAGTGCAACCGCCCTTTTGGCTGTTGGCGCTGTCGCCGCAACCGCGGGTGAAATCACGGTTGTGTCCTGGGGGGGTGCTTACACCAAGTCGCAGGTCGAAGCCTATCAGAAACCGTGGATGGAAAAGACCGGCAACACGATCGTTTCCGAGGATTACAACGGTGGTCTGGCCGAAATCAAGGCGCAGGTCGAGGCTGGCAACGTCAGCTGGGATCTGGTCGATGTCGAGCTGTCCGACGCCGTGCGCGGTTGTGACGAAGGTCTTCTGGAAAGCATCGACAAGTCGATTCTGCCCGCCGCCCCCGACGGCACACCGGCCGAGCAGGATTTCATTCCGGGCGCTTTGCAGGATTGTGCGGTGGCAAACATCGTGTGGTCGACAATTTTCGCCGTGGACACCTCGAAAACCACCGGCGTTGACAGCATCGACGACTTCTTCAATCTGAAGGGCTTCCCGGGCAAACGCGGTATGCGTAAAGGTCCGAAAGCCAACCTTGAAATGGCGCTGATGGCGGACGGTGTTCCGGCCGATAAAGTATACGAGGTGCTCGGCACACCCGAAGGGGTTGACCGCGCGTTTGCCAAACTCGACACCATCAAAAACGATATCGTCTGGTGGGAAGCCGGCGCGCAGCCGCCGCAGTTGCTGGCTGACGGCGAAGTTGCGATGACCACTGCCTACAACGGCCGTATCTTTAACGCAGCCGTGGCCGAGAACAAACCGTTCAAGGTTATCTGGGACGGCCAGATCATGGACTTCGATTTGTGGGTGGTTCCGAAAGGTGCGCCGAACAAGGATCTGGCTATGGATTTCATCGCCTTCTCGACGGACACACAGCGTCTGGCGGATCAGGCATCGTGGATTTCGTATGGTCCGGCGCGTAAATCCTCGGGTGCGCTCGTTGGTCTTTACAGTGACGGAAAAACCGAAATGGGTCCGCACATGCCGACAGCCAAGGCAAACCTGAAAAACGCGCTGGTTAACGATTTCGAATTCTGGGCGGACAATGCCGACCAGTTGAACGAACGTTTCAACGCATGGTTGGCCAAATAACGATACCGACAGGAGGGGGGGAATCCCCCTCCTGTTTCCATACTCGGGGAATTCTTGATGACCGACAGCACCCACACCGGACCCGTTCTTGCCGCTGACGGCACGCCTTTGAAAAAGAAGCTTGCGCAGGCTCTTTTTGTAAGTCGTGCGCGGGCTTTCGCGTTGGTCGTGCCGCTGCTGATATTTATTCTGGCCAGTTTTGTGGTGCCGATTGCCGCGTTGATGGTGCAAGGGGTCAAAAACGACACATTTGCACGCTACATGCCGGCAACCACGCCTGAACTGGCAAGCTGGGATGCCGTATCGCCACCGAGCGAGGCGATGTATGCAGCGCTGGTGGCGGATCTGATCCAGACCCGCAAGGACAAGACGATAGGGCGGGTTGCCACGCGGGTTAACCGCGAGGCGTCGGGAACGCGGTCCATGTTCACCAAAACGGCGCGCAAGGCTGCGAAACTTCAGCCGCCTTACCGTGACGCGCTGCTGGCAATCGACAAAAACTGGGGCGATTTGCGTGTCTGGCAAGCGATGAAGGTGTCGTCGAAGGTTTATTCGCCGGCATTTTACGCTGCGGCGCTGGATTATGAATACAAGGCGGACGGTTCGTTCGAGCGTCTTGCCCCGCGCGACCGGATTTATGTCTATCTGTTCATCAAGACAATTATTATTTCAGCGGTAGTAATGCTGGCGACGCTGGTTCTAGGCTATCCGGTGGCGTGGTTGCTGGCCAGCCTGCCGATGCGTAAATCCAACCTGTTGATGATTCTGGTGCTGCTGCCGTTCTGGACCTCGTTGCTGGTTCGGACCACAGCATGGATAGCCATGTTGCAGAGCAAGGGCGTGCTGAACAACATTTTTGTCTGGCTGGGTATTACGGATGACGCCAACCGGTTCAGTCTGATTTACAACATGACCGGCACGATTATCGCGATGACCCATATCTTGTTGCCGTTCATGATTCTGCCGCTGTACTCGGTAATGAAGGGGATCTCGCCCACGTACCTGCGGGCTGCGAAATCGCTGGGGGCCAATGACTGGACGGCGTTCTGGCGGGTGTATTTCCCCAATACCATCCCGGGGATCGGCGCGGGCGGGTTGCTCGTGTTCATTCTGGCGATCGGCTACTACATCACACCGGCGCTGGTCGGCGGGCAGGACGGGCAGATGATTTCCAACTTCATCGCCTATCACATGCAGAAATCGCTGAACTGGTCGCTGGCCTCGGCACTGGGCGGTGTATTGCTGTTGATCGTGCTGGTTATTTACTGGATCTACGACAAGGTCGTGGGCATTGACAACATGAAGATGGGTTAACGATATGGCAAAGCTCCCCCCCTATGTCACGCCATTGCAGCGCGTCTGGCACTATACGTTCCTGTTTTTGACCGGTCTGGTTTTTATATTCCTTATCACGCCTATTCTGATCGTGGTGCCGCTCAGCTTCAACGCCGAGCCGTACTTCTCTTTCACCTCGGGAATGCTGAGTTTTGATCCCGAGGCTTACAGTTTGCGCTGGTATCAGGATATTCTGGCCAACGGGATGGCCAATCCCGACGCCACGGGGGCAGCGTGGTGGTCGGACATGTGGAATAACGCCCAATGGATACAGGCGACAAAAAACAGCTTTATCATCGGGTTCTCGGCCACAGCGATTGCCACCAGTTTCGGCACGCTAGCCGCCGTCGGGTTGAGCCGTTCCGAGATGCCGTTCAAAGGGATCATCATGTCCATCCTGATCTCGCCGATGATTGTTCCGCTGGTGGTGACGGCGGCGGGGATGTTCTTTTTCTATTCCAACGATTTCAACCCGTTTGTCGAAGGCAAACAGGCGCTGGCCGGCACCAAACTGGGGATCATACTGGCGCACGCGGCGCTGGGAACGCCGTTTGTTATCATTACGGTGACCTCGACGCTGGTCGGGTTTGACAAAAGCCTGACACAGGCGGCCGCCAATATGGGGGCAGGGCCGGTGCGGACTTTTTTCAAGGTGCAGATGCCGTTGATTTTGCCGGGGGTTATCTCGGGCGGGCTGTTTGCGTTTATCACCTCGTTTGACGAGGTGGTCGCAGTGCTGTTTCTGGCCGGACCGGACGACAGGACGATCCCGCGCCAGATGTGGTCGGGAATTCGCGAGCAGATCAGCCCGACCATTCTGGCGGTGGCGACGATTCTGGTGTTTATCTCGATCTGTCTGCTAACGGTGCTGGAGTTGCTGCGGCGACGTTCCGAACGGTTGCGCGGTGTGACGCCGCATTAGGGCGGTGATCTGTTATCCTGCCCCCAGGTTTATGCCCTGGCTAGGTCGGGGTGTCTTCGCGATAGGCATAGACTTGCACGGCTAAAACCGTTCCGTCCCGACATGTAGCGTTCGTCCCGACACGGCGGT
>CAZDLV010000155.1:0-5716 GCA_964506345.1 uncultured Rhodobacterales bacterium
GGCCGTCGCGCGGACGACCGGCAAAAAGGCTCAGGAAAAGGTTGAGTTCGCGAAATCAATCACGCAAACTGCGCGGGTCGCCAGAATAAGGCGGCGCCTAATTTTGAGCAAAGCTCCATTTACGAAACAGGAAGGAACATCCACGATGATTATCCCTGCTCGCCGCACCATCGCGACGGCGTTCGCCGCCACGGTGTTTAGTGCGCTTTCTCTTGCCCCTGCCATGGCGCAGACGGTCAAGATTACCATTCTGGGTGTCGGTGACATCTACAACTTCGCCGAGGCCAAGGGGCGCGGCGGCATGGCGCGGCTCAATGCTGTTGCCAAGGCCGAGATGGCCGCAAACCCGAACACCATCTATGTCATGGACGGCGATATGCTGTCCCCGTCCATCCTGTCCGGCTTTGACAAGGGTCAGAACATGATCGACCTGACCAACCTTGTGCCGTTCGATATCGCGGTTCCGGGCAATCACGAATTCGATTTCGGGGTGAACAACTTCCTCGACAAAATGAATTCGTCGAAATATCCGTGGGCCGCTGTCAACATCACCAACGCTGACGGATCGGCGATTGTCGGCCTTGGCGGCACCATCATGAAAGACATCGAAGGCGTGAAAGTCGCGCTGGTTCCCGTGGCACAGGATACCACCCCCGAGGTGACCAGCTCCGGCGACCTGAAATTCGGTCCAACCGTAAAATCCGGCATTGCCGCCGCGCGCGCCGCGCGTGATGCAGGTGCAGACATCGTGATCGGCGTTGTGCAGACCGATTTCAGCAACGACCGTGCCCTGATGCGCAGCCATGCGTTTGACGTGATCATGTCGGGCGACGACCACAGTTACGCCACCGCCTATGACGGCAAAACCGCATATGTGGAAACCTCGATCGACGCGCGCTTCCTGTCGCCCATCGACATCACGGTGCAGATCGGCGAGAAAAACGGCAAGCGCCGCATTCGCTGGACCCCCAATTTCCGCTTTATCGATACGGCCAATGTCACGCCCGATCCGGAAACACAGGCTGTGGTGGACCAGTTGCAGGCCAGCCTCGACGCCAGCCTGAATATCGAAATCGGGGCAACCGCCGGCGCGCTCGACACACGTCGCAACATGGTCCGCGGCGTTGAAACCGCCTTTGGTGATCTGGTGGCCGACGCCATGCGTGCTGCAACCGGCGCCGATGTGGCAATGGCAAACGGTGGCGGTATCCGCGGGGATCGCACCTATGACGCAGGCACTGTCCTGACACGGCGCGACATCCTGACGGAACTGCCGTTCGGCAATGCAACCGTAATGACAGAAATCACCGGCCAGCAAATTCTGGATGCCATGGAAAACGGTGTGAGCCAGGTTGAAAAAGGCGCCGGCCGCTTCCCGCAGGTTTCGGGCATGAACATCGTTTATGATCCCAGCGCCCCGGCCGGTTCGCGTATCGTTTCGATTGAAATCAACGGTGCGCCGCTTGACGTCAACAAAACCTACAAGTTCGCAACCAACAACTATGCACTTGGCGGTGGTGACGGCTACGGCATGCTGGGGGGGGGTCGTGTGTTGATCAATTCCGGCAACGGCAACCTGATGGCCAACGACGTTATCGACTACATCATCGCCAACGGTGGTGTGAAAAACACCGTCGAAGGTCGCATCAAAATCGTCGGCGAATAATCCGTCCTCAGACAAAACAGCCGGCCCCCCGCAAAATCGCGAGGGGCCGGTTTTTTTATTCCAGGCTTTCGGCCAAACGCACCAGCGCCAGAAACCCGGCGCGATATCCGAAGGGATCCGGCCCCCTGTTTTCCCGCGCCAGTGTTTCGACCCGGGCCAGCGTGTATCCGTTCATCATCGTATCACCGCGCAGAATCTGGCCAAACGCGGCAACCGCAGCAGCGAAGCGAACCTCGCTGTCGATCCCCGCATCGGCGTTCGGTGTAACCGGCGTGGTGACAAGACGGCTGGTTGCCTCGCCCGGTAATTTGTAGCGCAACTTCAGAAACGCATATTCGCCGGTGTTGACGCTGCCGGTTTCCGACGTGCCGTAGCGCAAACTGCCAACGCGAACCGCAGACGAGCCAACCGGCGTGATTTCATAAAGCGCCGTGACCGTATGCCCGGCGCCGATTTCGCCCGCGTCCACCGCGTCATTACTGAAATCGGCACGATCGAGCCCGCGGGTTTCATAGCCGATCAGCCGATATTCGGCGACCATCGCGGGGTTGAACTCCACCTGGATTTTCACGTCATCGGCAATCGGAAACAATGCGCCGGCGACCTGATCGACCAGCACCTTTTGTGCCTCGGCCAGCGTGTCGATATAGGCAGCGGTCCCGTTGCCGTTCTGCGCCAGCGTCTGCATCAACGCATCGTTGTAGTTCCCGCGCCCGAAGCCCAGAACGGACAGGTAAACCCCGCCTTTGCGTTTCTGTTCGACATAGGATTTAAGGGCCTCGCGGTCGGAAATGCCGACATTGAAATCGCCGTCGGTTGCCAGAATAACACGGCTGGTGGCACCATCCGATGCCATCTGTTCCGCCAGTGCATAGGCTTGCTGTAACCCTGCCTGCCCCGCCGTCGAACCACCCGCCGTCAACGCCCCGAGGCTGGCGAGGATTTTATCCTTCTCGCTTGCCGGCGTGGGTTCCAGAACCGTTCCCGCACGTCCGGCATAGGTAACAATCGCCACCTTGTCATCGGGGCCAAGCGTGCCCAGCATCAAACGAAATGCGTTGACCAGCAGCGGCAGTTTGTTCGCGTCCATCATGGAACCCGAGGTATCGATCAGAAACACCAGATTGACTGCGGGGCGTTCTGCCAACGGCAGATCGAACCCCTTGATCCCGATGTGCAGCAACCTGGTGCCGCTGTTCCAAGGCGTATCCATGACCGTCACCGATATCGAAAACGGGACGTCCGGTGTTTCAGGGGCCGGATAGGCATAGGAAAAATAATTGATCATTTCCTCGGTGCGCACCGCGTCCGGCGGCGGCAACTGTCCGCCCATCAACGCGGCGCGCACAAAGGCATAACTGGCGGTGTCCACATCAATCGAAAACGTCGAAACCGGAGTTTCTTGTGTGACTTTCAACGAATTTATGTCTGCGTTGGCAAAGCGTTCGGTGTTCACCGGCGCAAATTCCCGGGATTCAGGCGCGCGCGAAATTCGCTCGGCAAGAACCATGGGTGTGGGCTGCGCAACAAAATCCGCCGCAACCTGCCCTGTCACTGCAAGAGAGCGGGTTTTCGGCGCGGCGGTTTCAGCAGTGCGCGGCGGGGTTGTCGCGCTTTGCGGCACTGCCAGCGCCGCCGGGCTGGCAAAGGGCGGTCTGCGCACCTCGCCGGTTATCACGACGGCCACGGCAATCGTGGCCAGAGTGGCGGTGGCCAGAACGGCCTCGCGGGACTTCAACCGTTTCAACATGGAGTTTGCTCCTTGTGTTGCCAGCACCCACCAGCGGGGCTGTTCAACGGTTGGACGCGCCTTGACACCGGATCCTTGGAATTTTTTTTCAAATGCCTCCAGACCACCGTGAATGGCATCCCGCTTGTGCCGCTCGTCCGGCGCACGCATCGCCTTCAGTCCGGCACGCAACCTGTCGAGATCGTCGCTCATCCGAGCATCTCCTCTTTTCTGGCAATGTCGCGAAGGATGTTTTTCACCTCGCTCATGCGCCAACTGATCGTTCCCTCGGACAGCTCCAGTATTTCGGCGGCCTGTTTATGGGTCATATCCTCGCCCAGAACCAGCGCCACGGTTTCGCGCAGGTGCTGTGGCAACGCCGTCATTGCGGCGCTCAGCCAGTCCTGCTCTGCTTGCGCGGCCAGTGCCTCGGCGCGCCGCAACTTCTCGACGTCGCCCCAGCCTTCGGCCTTGCGTCGCGCGGCCTGATTGCGCCGGATCCGGTCGCGCGCCGCATTCAATGCCAAACGGTGCAACCATGTGGTAACGCGCGCGCCTCCCCTGAAGCTGTCCAGCTTGCCGGGCAGGGCCGCACAAATGTCCTGAGCCAGATCCTCGGCATCCTCGCGATTGCCAAGCACCCGATAACCGACCCGAAACAAAAGGTCGTAATGGCGCTCAAGCAGGGCCAGAAACGCCCCGCCATCGCCATTTACAGCCAGTTTCACCAGTTTTTCGTCGCTCGAGTTCATCTGCATATATTCCTTGGACGCAGACACTACCGCATTCCTTGGAAAACTCTGCCGATTTTTATTGCCGAACCCGTTCCGAGCGCGGATCGTAAAACGGTTTCAAACTGGCGCTTGCCGCATGCCGTATGCCGGCCACCTCGATTTCATAGGTCGCGCCAAGCAGTTGCTCCACGCTTTCGCCGCGACACGCGACATAGCCCATACCGACAGCCGCCCCCAGAAAATGCCCGTAGCCGCCAGAGCCGAGATAGCCGACCACGTCGCCGTCGCGCACAATCGGCTCGGTGTGATACAGCATCACCGAGGGGTCGTGCAGGCGAAACTGCAAAAGACGCCGGTCCAGCCCCTGCGCGCGCTTGGCCAAAACCGCGTCGCGGCCGATGAAATCCCCCTTGTCCGTTTTGACCGCGAACCCCAGTCCGGCCTCCAGCACATGATCCTCTATTGTGATGTCGTGGCCGAAATGACGGTACCCTTTTTCCAGCCGGCAACTGTCCAGCGCGTGCATACCGCACAGGGCGATGCCGGTTTCTGCAAGGGTTTCGAAAACATGGGCAGCCTGGTCGGTCGGGACATAGATTTCCCAGCCCAGCTCGCCGACATAGGTCACACGATGCGCGCGGGCCAGCCCCATACCCACCTCGATTTCCCGCGCCGTTCCGAACGGGTGGGCCGCATTGGAAAAATCGTTCGGGCTGACTTTTTGCATAATCGCGCGCGCGTCCGGCCCCATGACCGAAAATACAGCCTCGGCGGCGCTAACGTCGGTGATCACCACAAAACCGTCGCCAACATGGCCACGCAACCACGCCAGATCCCGCTGGATCGTCGCCCCCGGAACCACCAGAAGGAACGCGGTTTCAGACAAGCGGGTCACGGTCAAATCGCACTCGATCCCGCCTTTGTCATTCAGCATTTGCGTATAAACGATCCGCCCCGTCTCGACATCCATCCGGTTGGCGCAGGTTTTTTGCAGGAACGCCAGCGCATCGCGCCCCTCGACCCGTATTTTGCCAAAGCTGGTCATGTCGAACAGCCCCGCCGCCTGTCGCACCGCCATATGTTCACGCGCGACATTGTCGAACCAGACAGGCCGCTGCCAGGTATAGGTGTAGCGCGCCGCCTGACCGGCATCGGCGAACCAGTTGGCGCGCTCCCATCCTGCCATCTCGCCGAAAACCGCACCGCGTGTCTTCAGGTGATCGTGTACCGGCGAGCGCCGCACCCCGCGCGCGGTTTCGGGTTGGCGAAACGGGAAATGGTCCGCATACAGCAAGCCCAGCGTTTCACTGACCCTTTCACGCAAATACCTGCGGTTTTTCTGGAACGGTTGCACACGCCGGATATCGACGTCCCATAAATCGAACGGCGGTTGGCCGTCCTGCATCCATTGCGCCAGCGCCATACCGGCGCCACCCGCCGACTGGATACCAACCGAGTTGAACCCGCAACACACCCAGAAGTTTTTCACATCCGCCGTCTCGCCAAGATAGTAACGGTCATCGGGGGTGAAGCTTTCGGGACCATTGAAAAACGTGTGGATGCCGGTCCTGGCCAATAGCGGCATAC
>CAZDLV010000156.1:0-5668 GCA_964506345.1 uncultured Rhodobacterales bacterium
CGGTCGCCCCGATGCGCTTGACCCGTTCGAACCGGCGCGGGTTGCTGTGGCGGTTGAAAAGCTGGGGTTGAAACATGTGGTGATTACCTCGGTGGATCGTGACGATCTGGCCGATGGTGGCGCGGAACATATCGCCATGACGATCCGTGCCATTCGCCGCAAGGCCCCCGACACCACGATCGAGGTGTTGACACCCGACTTTCTGAAATGTGGTCCGGACGCGCTGGAAACGGTGGTTGCCGCGCGTCCCGACGTGTTTAACCACAATCTGGAGACGGTGCCGGGCCTGTATCCGACGGTGAGACCGGGCGCACGCTATTTTCATTCGCTGCGCCTGTTGCAGCGGGTAAAGGAACTGGACCCGTTGATGTTCACCAAATCCGGTATCATGGTCGGTCTGGGCGAGGATCGCCAAGGTGTGATGCAGGTGATGGACGACATGCGTGCGGCGGACGTCGATTTCCTGACAATCGGCCAGTATTTGCAACCGACACCGAAACACCATGTTGTGGAACGCTTCGTCGAACCGGACGAGTTCAAATCCTACGAGGGGGCAGCCTTTGGCAAGGGTTTTCTGATGGTCTCGGCCACGCCACTAACACGGTCCAGCTATCATGCCGGTGACGATTTCGCGCAGCTTCGTGCGGCGCGACAGGCCAAAGGTTAGCTGTCCGCCGCCAGAATTTCGGCGATGATTTCATCCCATAACGCGGTTTCGCGCGCGCCTGTGACCACCGCCTGGTTTTCGATAATGAAGGTCGGCACGCCGCGCACGCCCATTTCACGGGCTTTGGCGTCCGCGGCGCGGGTTTCCATCAGGTCGGCGTCACTCGCCAGCAGGCGGGCGGTCGCGTCGGAGTCCATGCCGCAGGCACGCGCGATATCTGTCAGGACCTCGCGGTCGGAAATATCCTGCCCCAGCCGGAAAAACCGCTCGAACAGTTCGGCGACAACCCGGGTCTGGACGTTTTCCAGACCGGCCCAGTGGATCAGCCGGTGCGCATCCAGTGTGTTGGGCGTTCGCGTGATCTTTTCAAAGGCGATTTCCAGACCCTGTTCTTCGGCGGTTCGCGCGATTTCGCTGTACACCTCTATTGCACCCTTTTGCCCGCCGAATTTCCATTCCAGATAGGTGCGCCGGTCCATGCCCTCGGGCGGCATCTCGGGGTTTAGCTGGAACGGTTGCCAGTGCAGCTCGAATGGATGGTCGGGGTTTTTCTTCAACGCGGCGTCCAGACGCGCCTTGCCGATATAGCACCACGGGCAAATCGGGTCGGAAATTATATCGAGTCGGGTCATGGTGCCTCCGGATTGAGTTGGTCGCATTGCCAGAAGGGGCGGCTTTGCCGTAAGAGGTGTTTACATGCCGAAACGAGGAAATCCAATGCCTGATCAAAAGCCGAGTGTATTGCGGATTGCCCGCGAAAGTGGGCGCGAGGAACGTCAAGCGCCGCTTGATCTGGGCGAACGGGTGCGCGAATTACGCAAGGCCAGGGACTGGACGCTGGAACAGGCGGCGCAAAAGGCGGGGTTGGCGCGTTCGACCTTGTCCAAAATTGAAAACGGCCAGATGTCGCCGACGTTCGATGCTGTGCGCAAACTGGCGACCGGTCTGGATATTTCGATCCCGCAGTTGTTTACCGCGCCAAAATCCGACAAGGTTCTGGCGCGCCGTGCCATCACCCGCTCGGGCGAGGGGCGCGGGCTGATAACGCCGACCTACGAACACGAAATTCTGGCCTCGGACCTGTCCAACAAACAAATGATGCCGTATCGCGCCACGGTCCGGGCGCGCAACATCGACGAATTTGACGGTTGGGTGCGCCACGACGGCGAGGAATTCCTGTATGTTCTGACCGGCGCCGTTGCATTTTACAGCGAGTTTTACGAACCGGTCGAATTGAAACGCGGCGACAGCGCCTATTACGATGCCTCGATGGGGCATAACGTGGTGTCGGTCAGTCAGGACGATGCGGTAATCTTGTGGGTTACCTCGATCCCGGCATAAAAAAACGCCCTCACAAGGAGGGCGTAAAGTTATTGAGGCAGGTTTCATACAGGCAGAAACCTATCGAGCAGTGATTTCAATATACGGTTCACCGCGTGAACTGCCAAGGTAAATCTTGGGAAAATCCGTTTATTTCGGTGAAGTTATGGGCTGTAGCACAATTACTACATAAAGATGTTGCAAAGATGCAACTGAATTACCGTTGGCCAAAAACCGCTCACATATATCTAAAATGCGGGATTTTGCGGGCTTAATGCGTTATATTTTCAAGTATAGCACGGAATTTCATCGGGTGGGGCCGCGAATTTACGGTGCTTCGGTGTGCGAATCACAAATTTTCGTCAAATCGACCGGATCAGGCCGATGGCCAGATACAGCATCAGGCCGCCGATCAGGAAATCCAGTATCCGCCATGCCGACCGGGTTTTTAGCAACGGCGATAAAAGCCGTGCGCCAAACCCGAGCGCAAAGAAAAAAACAAACGACGCCGAAATTGCCCCGACGGCAAAGGCCGATTTTGCCGCGAGGTCCGGGTATCGAGTCGAAACGGCCCCAATCAGGCCGAGCGTATCAAGGTAAACATGTGGATTAAGCCAGGTTAACGCGAGAACGGTCAACAATGTCGATTTCAGGTTTTCGGCGCCACCATTTGTGTCGAAAACCTCTGCGCCGCGATAGGCTGCCAAAAATTTTTTACCGGCGTAAAACACCAAAAACGCTGTGCCGGCGATGGCAAACACGGTCGGCAGGGCGGGAAAGGCGGTGATTGCAACGCCAAAACCGGCCACACCCGCCGCGATCAGCACAGCATCGGACAGTGCGCAGGCCAGCACAACCCAGACCACATGACGGCGCAGAATGCCCTGTCGCAAAACAAAGGCATTTTGCGCGCCAATGGCCAGTATCAGGGCGAATGATGTGAAGAAACCGTTAAACAACGGCGGCGCAAGGACGGTCATTTAGATTTGGACAGACCCGGTTTGGCGGCAGCGCGCGCAGCCTCGATTTCCTGTTTTGTCGGCGGAATCACCAAACCGGCCGAGATCACCAGCTTGGCCGCATCCTCGACCGTCATATCCAGAAAAATCACTTCGGGGCGGGGGGCAAATACAAAAACACCGGACGTCGGGTTCGGGGTGGTCGGTACGAAAATCGAAATCAGGTCATCACGGGTTTTTTCCTGCACCTCGCCCTTGGCGTCGGTTGTCACAAACCCGATGGCCCAGATGTCCCTGCGCGGGTATTCAATCAGACAGGCATATTTGAAAGTGGCGCTGTTCTGGCTAAGCACTGTTTCGACGATTTGTTTCAACCCGCTATACAGCGAACGCACAACAGGTGTGCGGCCAATCAGGTTTTCCCACATCCGCACGAGTTGTCGCCCGAAAATACCTTTGGTCAGCGAGCCGATAATTGCGGTAAAGATCAAAAATATGATCACACCGAATCCGGGAATATTCTTGCCAATATAGGTTGACGGATTGTAAATTCCCGGCACCAGTGGCACGACCTTGGCATCGATAAAGGTCACAACCGTCCAGATAAGGTATCCCGTCAACACCACCGGCGCGACAATCACCAGACCGGTCAGAAAGTTGCTGCGCATCCGCTGCCACAACGACGGTTTCGGTGTTTTAACCCGTTTGGTTTTTTTCGATTTACGCGCCATTCAGTTTTTCCCGTGTTTCCCAGATACATAGGTCTTGTATAGCCGAAAACAATGTCAGTTTTGTATTGCCTTGGCGATTTCTGCCGCCAGACGTGCATTGTTTTGTACCAGCGCGATATTGGCGGTGAGCGATGCACCGTTGGTCAGCTCGAATATGCGTTGCAACAGGAACGGGGTTACATTTTTCGCACCGATCGCCTGGTCTTCCGCCTCGGCGATTGCCTGATCGATCACGGGTGCCAGCAGGTCGAGGGGGATTTCGGCATTCGCCGGAATCGGATTGGCGACCAGCATCCCGCCGTCCAGATCGAGGGTTTCTCGCATCCGGAAGGCCCGTGCGATCTCGGCGGCACTGTCTGCGCGCAAGGGGGATGCAAGGCCGCTGGCGCGTGACCAGAATGCCGGAAATTCATCCTGACCGTATGTCACGACCGGCACGCCGCGGGTTTCCAGAATTTCGAGCGTTTTCGGCAGGTCCAGGATGGCTTTTGCACCCGCACCCACAACGACAACGGCGGTCTGTGCCAGCTCTTCCAGATCGGCGGAGATGTCGAAGCTGTGTTCGGCCCCGCGATGGACGCCGCCGATCCCGCCGGTGGCAAACACCGAAATACCGGCAAGGCGGGCGCAAATCATTGTGGCAGCAACCGTCGTTGCGCCGGTTTTGCGGTTCGCGACGGCAAAGGCCAGATCGGCGCGCGACAATTTCATTACGTCTTTTGCCTGCGCGAGTTCCTGAAGTGCGCCATCATCCAGACCGACACGGATCATCCCGTCGCTGACAGCGATCGTTGCCGGAACCGCACCGGCTGCGCGAACCTCGTTTTCGATAGACCGCGCAGTTTCCAGGTTTTGCGGATATGGCATTCCGTGGGTGATAATCGTCGATTCAAGCGCAACAACGGGCGCGCCGGCAGCCAGCGCGGCCATAACTTCGGTAGAATAGGCTAGGGGGAGCTTCATTTTCCGTCTTTCGTAACATGGGCTGCGGCTGAATCTGCCGCTGTTTGCAAAATTGTTCGTGCGTGTGTGCCGGTGGCGAATCCGTCCGCAGCAGTCGAAACCTCGGCGGCAATGAAACTGGCCAGAAACACGTCCCCCGCGCCGGTGGTGGTGGTTGCCTCGACCTGCGGCGGTGTTGCAGTGACGGTGCTGTCGGCAAAACACAGCGCGGCAGGGCGGGGGCCATCGGTGACGACCGCGCGGAAAGCCCCGATTCGGCACAGCGCTTGCGCCGCCGATGCGGCATTGGCAAAGCGGGCGCCGCACAGGATTTGCGCCTCGGTTCTGTTCACGAAAATTGTACCGCGTCCGGTATTGAGCGCGGCGCGCAAACGCTCGGCCTTGCCTGGACTGGCGGGAACAAACGTCATCCGCTTGCCGGCGAAACCGGCGTCGCTGGCAAGGGTGGCGATAACCGCTGCGGGCAGGTTTCCGTCAACGATCACCGGCCCGTGGCCCGCCATCCGTCCGTCACGCAACGGTGCCAATATCCGGTCACCGGCCTTTTCCAGTGACGCGCAGTCGGCGATTGCCCCGAAAACCTCGCCGTCGGGTGTTTCAATGGCCAGATAGTTGTCGGTGCGGTCGCGGTTTCGCAAGACATGTGTGCAATCCACACCTGCCGACGAAACCTGCGCAACCAGTGTGTCCCCCTGCGGGTCCGTGCCGATGGCGCTAAGCAACGCGACGGGGCGCCCGCGTGCTGCCAGTGCCAACGCAATGTTAAGCGCAACACCACCGGGGCGGCGCTGTATCCGGCCAGCGATATCGTATCCCGGTTTCATCCGGCCGCCGGCACTGGCAATGGTGTCCCACAGGGCAGACCCGACACATATGATTGCAGGTGGCTGGCTGGCTGGCACTGGTAGGGTCTCCGGGAAAAAGTTACATGTGTTCTGGGGCGGTGACTCATAAACCCCGCGCCGCCAGCGTGAATATCGCGAAATATCAGCGGTTTGCGGCGCGCCGTCAATAGTGGTTCTATTGGC
>CAZDLV010000157.1:0-5660 GCA_964506345.1 uncultured Rhodobacterales bacterium
TTGATCGCCGGTGCCTCGGGGCTGGCGCTGGATTCGAGGTCGGCCGGCATTTTCGCACCGATGTCTTTCAGACCGGCAATCAGTTCCGGCGACGGTGTGACGATGTTCATGCCGTTGTCGGCCATGACGGCGGTTTTTGCGGCGGCTTCGGCCTTGCTCATTTCCCAACCACGGGTTTCGGCGGTTGCGGCGGCCTTCAGAACGGCGGCCTGCACCTCGGGCGAGAGTTTGTCAAACGCCTGTTTGTTTACAACCACGATGTTTTTGGGAACCCATGCGTTGATCGGGGTGTAGTAGGACACGAAATCCCATGCCTTGGAGCTGGCGCCGGTGGAGGGCGAGGTAATCATTGCCTCTACCTGACCTGTGGCGAAGGCCTGCGGGATGTCCGGTGCCTCGACCTGTGTCGGGGCGGCCCCTGCGAGGGTGGCGAACTGTTCCAGTGCGGCGTTGTAGGCGCGGAATTTCAGGCCGGAAAGATCTGCGACGGTCTTTATCTCGTTCTTGGTATAAAGACCCTGCGCCGGCCACGGCACGGCGAACAGCGGCATAAGGTTTTGCTGTGCCAGAAGTTCGGTTATCACCGGTTTCTGGGCTGCCCACAATTTGGCGGCGTCATCGTAACTGGCGGCCAGAAACGGCACGGAATCAAGGCCGAACGCGGCGTTTTCATTCGCCAGACGGGACAGGAAGAATTCGCCGATCTGCACCTGACGCGAGCGGACGGCGTTTTTGATGTCGGCGTGTTTGAACAACGATCCGGCAGAGTGGACGGTGATCGTCAGTGCGCCGTTGGTTGCGGCCTCGACGTCTTTGGCAAATTCGATGATGTTCTGCGTGTGAAATACCGCGTCCGAATACGGCGTCGGCATGTTCCATTCCTGCGCCTGTGCCGCGCCAAGACCCAGGGCGGCGGTCGCGGCCGCTGCGGCGACGATTCCTGTAAATTTGTTCATGATGGTTTCCTCCCGATTTCATGATTTCCGGGCTTTGGCCGTGTCAGACCGCGCCGGAAAATTTGTTAGAAGGATATGTTGATATTTTGGCGACAAATAGTCAATGATTAGTTGGTGTCAAACCTCGGGTGGCCATGTCCGGGCGGCCTCGGCGGCGATCCACATTTGCACCCATTCCGGCATTGCGGGGTTCCAGTCCGGCTGACCAAGTTCGGCGACAACATCGCCGGTCGGCACGATGCCGGTTGGTCCGGTGACCGCCAGACGGTAGAGGGCGGAGGAGGTTGCCTCGGATTCCTTCCACATGCTTTGCTGGATATAGAGGAACCGCGCGTCGCGCCCCAGCACGCGCGAGTGCATTTCAAGGTGGTCGAACACCGTGACACGGCGGCGGTAGCGAAGGGACGAGCCGGCAACCGTCAGGCCCCATTTCCGGCGTTTCAACGCCGCCAGCAGGCCCGAGCGCTGTGCCAGCGGGATCCGGCCCAGGTCATACAGGGTAAGCGTGCGGCCGTTGTTCAGTTCGGCCCACATGTCGAGGTCGACGGGGTGGCAGATATGGTGCGATACATGCACCATGCCCAGTGCCAGCGGCGGGTCGTTGCGATGGCGGTGCATCTGGTAGAACATACGGATAAAGGGATACATGCGGACCTCCTGTCCGAGGGATGCCACGAGGGCCGGAGCCTCGCAACCGGTAACGTGGCGTAGGTGTTTGGTGGCGGGGGAAATTTGGGGCCTTGTTAATTGGCGGATTGGTCACTAACTCTAGGGCCGGAACTGTTACAAGGTGGAAAAATGGCATCGCTATTCGGTATTATCAATCTGTTGCTCGATCTGGTGTATTATGTGGTCATCGCCCATGTAATCATGAGTTGGCTGATCAGTTTTCAGGTGTTGAACGTCTATCAGCCGATCGTCGGGCAGTTGTGGCGCGGCCTGACGCAGATACTGGAACCGCTGTATCGCCCGATCCGGCGTATTCTGCCGAATGTTGCCGGAATGGACCTGGCGCCGCTGGTTGTGCTGATCGGTATTATTATCCTGCGTATCATTGTGCGCAACAACGCCGCATACCTGATGTAGTTTCGGCAATCCGCACTTGCGGATTTGGCCTGATTGCGGCAAGAAGGCGGCGGCCCGCCGTGGTGGATCGCGTGCGGCAAGGCCCCTTAGCTCAACCGGATAGAGCGGCTGACTTCTAATCAGCAGGTTGGGGGTTCGAGTCCTCCAGGGGTCACCAGACCGGTCAGGCGCGCGGCGATGGCAGCAGCGCGGTTTCGGCGGCTGTCTCGGTTTCCATCATGATTTCCGCGACTTTGGTTTGCAGGGCTTCTTGCACCCCGTTTGACAGGTCGGCGGGAATTTCCGTTCGGCGGCCGATAGTGATGGCGACGCGGGCAAACGGCGGCGGGATTTCGTATTTGTCCCAACGTTTATGTAATACGATGGTCGGGTGGCTGGCTACGCCGAGGGGCAGGATGTCGAAGCCGGCCTCGGATGCCAAACGGATCGCGCCGCTTTTGACGACATGGCGCGGGCCGAGCGGGCCGTCGGGGACGATCGCCATCAGGCGGGTGCCGGAGTTCAGCGCGCGTTTGATAAACGCCATTTTATTGGCGGAGCCGTCAACCGGGATGTGAATGGGCGAGTAGCCGAAAATCCGGCATACGCGGCCAATGATCATCCCGCGAAACGAGGCATTGGTGACAATCGCCGCGTTGCGTCCGCGCACCACCGGCAGAAGCGGGAAATATTTGCCGTGCCAGATCACAACCAGCAACGGTTTGCCGGTTTTTGCAAGTTCGTCGAGGGCGGCGAGGGCGGCGACGTTCTTGCGCCAGCCAAAAGACCACAGTAACAGCAACGAACCGACGGCGGTGCCGATGGTCCACGCGGCCAGACGCCGGTGCAGCGGGGCGGGTTTCGATGCGGGGGCCGTGGTCACGGGTTACGAACTTTCTTTCACCGGAACCGGGCTGCTTTTGCGTTGACGCATGGTAAACATGGCGCCGCCAAAGGCATTGGCATAGTTGCCGAATATCCGCATTTCAACGGCGATGCCGCGAACGGTTTTTTGCCATTCGTATTTATCGGCGGCGGCGGTTTTTGCGTGTCGGCCTTTCAGGCGCTCGTACACCGTGATCATGCGGGCGTTGCATTCATCGATGCTGTAGCTGACGGCGGTTTGGCGTGCCGCGGTTTGCATCTGTCGGCGTCGGCTGGCGGGTAGGGCGGCAAAGGCGGCGATCCCGTCTGCAAACCGGGCTTCGGGTGTGTGTTTGGGCAATAGATAGCCGTTCACGTTATCCTCGACGACCTCGCGCACACCGGGTGCATCCAGCGCGACGACGGGAACGGAGGCCATCATTGCTTCGGCTATGACCAGGCCTTGTGTCTCGGACAGCGAAGAAAACGCGAAAATATCGAAGCTGGCGAAGATGTCACGCAGGTCTTGTTCGCGCCGGATTCCGGTGAAGTGAACGCGATCCGACAGGCCGGCGGATTCGAAGCGGGCCAGCATGGCGCCACGCTCGGCGCCGTCGCCGGTAAGCACTGCGTGGGCGTCGGGATGGCGGGACAGGAATGCGACGAGCGCGCCGGTCAGGTAGCGCAGGTTTTTTTCTTCGGCCAGGCGTCCGACATGGCCAATGACGAAGGCGGCGTCGGGAATGCCGAGCGCCGTGCGTGCGGCCGATCCGTTCCCGCCGGTGAATTTTTCCGGATCGACGCCGGTCGGGATGACGGCGACAGGTGCGCCCATATTATTGCCGCGCAGGAATTTGGCGATGCTTTCCGAGGGGGCGATTACCTCGTCGCACAGGTCGCAATAGCCCAGCGAGACGCTGAGGGCGAGGCGCTGGAACCGGTTGGAACCCTGTGCGAGATAGTGACTGTAGATGTCGTAGCGGGTGTGGTGGGTGAACACGATCGGCAGGTTCAGTTCGGCCGAGGTTCGCAGTGCGGTATCGCCGAGCAGGAACGGGTGGTGAGAATGGATGATATCGGGATTGAATTCGCGGACCTTTCGCCGGATTTTCCGGCTAAGCGGGATGGGAATGGAAAAGTCGCTGGCGCTGAAATTGGTGACGGCGGGTATGCGGATCGTGTCTTGGTCGTCGTGCTCGGCGCCGTCGAATTCCGGGGCGATAACCAACACTTTGTGACCCTTGTCCCGCAAACCGCGGACAAGTCCCGAGACGCTGCGCGCCACGCCGCCCACATGCGGAAGGTAGGTGTTGGAAAACATAAGGATATTCAAGCCGACGTCCCTTTTTTATCGAGGCTACTATACCGATTATGCGAACGACCGCGAGGGAAAAATGGTCACGCCGTGGCGACGGGCAGCGAACCGCCAATGTCCGGCAGGCTGCCAGAGCGCGGCGGTGTGCTATTCGGCGGCATTCGGGAAAAACAGTTGCTGACCCTCGCGCCGGTAGGCGGCGATCAGTTGCTGGCCGTGCGGTGACAGCAGCCAATTTATGAAAATATTGGCGCCTTCGGCGTTGACGTCCGGAAATTTGTCCGGGTTTTCGGCGATAATTCCGTACTGGTTGAACAGGGCGGGGTCGCCTTGATAGACGATTTTGTAGTTTTGTTTGTCGCCGTAGGCGATCCAGGTCGCGCGGTCGGTCAGGGTGTAGCCCTGCATTTCGATGGTCATGCGGATTGTTGCGCCCATGCCTGCCCCGACCTCGCGGTACCAGCCGTCGTCTATGGTGGGCAGGACGCCGAGGGATTCCCACAGGGCCAGTTCTTTCTTGTTGGTGCCGGAATCGTCGCCGCGCGACACGAACGGGGTGTTTCCGTCAAGTAGGGCTGTCAGGGCGTCGCCGATGCTGGCTGCGCTGGACAGGTTGTCGGGATCGTTTTGCGGGCCGATCAGGACGAAGTCGTTATACATAAGGTCGTAACGCGCCACGCCGTAGCCGTCTGCGACGAATTTTTCCTCGGCCGGTTTGGCGTGGACGAGCAGCACATCGGCGTCTCCGTTCATGGCGTTGCGGATGGCCTGACCGGTTCCGACGGCAACGATATCGACGCGCAGGCCGGTTTCGGTTGTGAAAATCGGCAGGATGTAGTCGTAAAATCCGGAATTTTGTGTCGATGTCGTGGACTGGACAAGGATCCTGTCACCTTGGGCGAAAGCCGCGCTGGACAGTATGGACAGGGTAAGGATTGCGGCGGCGAGTGTTCCCGGGTGTTTTGTCATGGTGGCTCCGATCTGCTTTGTGATCGAGAGTAGCGCGAGGGGGGCGACGTGCAAGAAAATTATTCGGTTGGCAAATGCAATCCGGCCCGGACACTGGGTGCCCGGGCCGGAAATCTTTGTGATATGGCCGGTTCTATTCGACGACGCGGTAGGACCAGCGCGGGTCGAATGTGGAGGCCAGAGTGGTGGAACATCCGCTGAAGTTATATTTGGATGTGATCTGTACTTTACCACCGGCTTCGATTTTCAGGCCATCGAAGGAGCTTTCACTGTTGTGTTTGCTATCCGAGCTTTCGCCTTCGGATCCCTCGTTGTCGGACCCTTCGCCGTCACCGGATTCGCTGTCGTGCGAGGAGTCGGAGCTTTCACCGTCGTGCGAGCTTTCGCCTTCGGAGCCTTCGTTGTCGGAACCTTCACCGTCGCCGGATTCGTTGTCGTGCGAGGAGTCGGAACTTTCATTGTTGCCATTGTCGTTTCCGTTATGGCTGCTG
>CAZDLV010000158.1:0-5658 GCA_964506345.1 uncultured Rhodobacterales bacterium
AGCGAACAAATCCGTCAAACTGCGCGTGCCGGATTAATGGGTCCTGACCCTAGGGGCGACGCATGATCGCGGATGCCGGCGCCATGGTCACCGTCTGTGCCTTGGTACTGCCGAACCAGAATCGCAGCGCCGAAAGCACGTCGGACGAGGCCGTACCGAACACCACCGCGTTGCCGGACGCGGCAACCTGCAAAACGGCTTTGTCCATTTGACGGATAACCGGGATTTTACCGGGCTGCAAATCGATCTGTTCGGAAATCGATGCAACCGGCACGCTTTCCTGTTGTGCCATGATCTGTGCGCGGTTCAGGCCGAGTCCGTTGGTCGTGACAATCCCGTAGCCCTGCGTTTTAAGCAAAGACAACACCGCCGCCAGAAGTTTCGAGTTCGCCGGCAATTTCCCGTCCGGTCCGTCAACGATACCGATCACGCCGGGCAATGTCGCCAGATTGGCCGCGATGGATTTGGCGCGTGCCGCCACATCCGCCTCGCTTAACAAACCCGACTTGCCGTTTGCCGGCAGGAACATCAACACCTCGCCGCCGGTCGCACGATAGCTGGCGACGATTTTTGCGGCGTCGGGGGTGTCCGGACGCACCGCAATCGTCACCGGCGCGCTCATTTTCGCGACATTGGCCGCGTCCTCGACAGAATTTACCAGCAGAATTACCGATACCAGATCCGCGTTTGCGGGGGCTGCAAATTCCCGGGCAAAGTCAACGAAGGCCCCTTGTGGTTCGGTCGGGACAACAACGTCGGTCGAATCTACCGGTTGCGACGGAATAATCGACTGCCCCGTCATCGTGAATCCGCCCGACGGTTTGGCCACGCTGGCCGGCGTTTGCGGTGCGTTTCCGGCCGGCGCTGTTGTGCCGGACAATGCCGGTGCCGAAATTGTCGGCAGGTTTGGCGCCCCTGCAGACGTGGCCAACCCTGCGGTGGAGTCGCCCGATGTCGTGCCGATATCGGTGTTTCCGGATGTGGAAAATCCCGAATTGGCAACCGGAACCGACGCGGCAAGGGCTGCGGTTTGTGTGGACGGGTCAACCACGGCGACCGTGCCGGACGATTCAACCTGCGGAGGGGATTCGACAGAGGACGGCACGCCGTAGGTGGAAATATCGATGGATTCCGGCGATGCCGGCTTGTCCTCGACCGTGTCCGGAGACTGTGCTGCGGTTTCGACAACGGCGGTTTGCGGTGCCACCGGGCTGGTTTGTGTTGCCGGTGTCGCCGGTTTGCTGCCGGTATCGGAGACCGCAACCGGGGAATCGGCCGGAACGACGGGCGCAGGCGTTGGCGCAGGCGCATCGATCACCGGCGTTGCAGGTGCCGGTTCGGATGGCGGGGCAATATCCGCCGTCGCGATGTCTGGCACATCCGGCGCCAGGTAAACTGTCGGTGGTGGTGCAAACGCGGTGGATAAAGCGATCACAATAATACC
The DNA here is from genome assembly GCA_964506345.1 of uncultured Rhodobacterales bacterium. GTDB lineage: Bacteria > Pseudomonadota > Alphaproteobacteria > Rhodobacterales > Rhodobacteraceae > NORP23. Next base: position 1,445 of record CAZDLV010000158.1, read on the forward strand.
GCTAAATGCCGTCCCTGCCAGCACACCCCGAAAAAATCCGCCCTTTGGCATCTGTTCTGCGCTACTCATACGCTCTATTCCCCGAAAAATAACATCTACCGTTTCCATAAGCATAGATCGTTGCTAAACGTCTGTATAGCGTGCAAATTCCGTGTGAACATGGTGACGCCGGAAGAACAAATATGAAAGACCGCAAATGCTGCTGCTAATCGACAATTACGACAGTTTTACCTATAACCTCGTCCATTATATCGGCGAATTGGGCAGTGCTGTCGAGGTTCGGCGAAATGACGAGGTCAGCGTGGCCGAAGCCATGGCGATGAATGCCGATGCGATTCTTTTGTCGCCCGGTCCGTGCGATCCGGATCGCGCCGGCATCTGCTTGCCGCTGGTTCAGGCAGCCGCGGATGCCGGCATTCCATTGTTGGGCGTTTGTCTGGGACATCAGACCATCGGGCAGGCGTTTGGTGGCAAGGTGGTCGAGTGTGCCGAGATCGTGCATGGCAAGATGGGCGTGATGCACCACCGTGGCACCGGCATTTTCGCGGATATTCCGTCCCCGTTCAAGGCGACGCGCTATCACTCGCTTGTGGTGGATCGCGATACCCTGCCCGATGTGCTGGAAATCACGGCCGAGCTGGACGACGGCACGATCATGGGATTGCAGCATAAAACCTTGCCGATCCACGGTGTGCAATTCCACCCTGAATCGATTGCGTCTGAACATGGGTATAAACTGTTGAAAAACTTTCTAGAAATCTCCGGGGGGCGGACATGAGTGATTCCCTGAAACACTATATCGCGCTGGCGGTGGACGGCCCGTTAAGCAGACAGGACGCCGGGCGCGCCTTTTCGATTATCATGGACGGGGATGCGACACCGGCGCAGATCGGCGGATTCCTGATGACTTTGCGGACACGCGGCGAGGCAGTGGACGAATATGCGGCAGCAGCGGGTGTGATGCGGGCGAAATGTTTGCCGGTCGACGCTCCTGACGGGGCAATGGATATTGTCGGAACCGGTGGTGACGGCAAGGGGACGTTGAATATATCAACCGCTACGGCCTTTGTTGTGGCCGGCGCCGGGGTGGTTGTTGCCAAACACGGCAACCGCAACCTGTCGTCGAAATCCGGTGCTGCGGATGCGCTTGGCGAGATGGGCGTGGACGTTATGGTCGGTGCCGATATTGTCGAAAAGGCCCTGCACGAGGCGGGAATCGGCTTCATGATGGCCCCGATGCACCATCCGGCTGTCCGGTTCGTCATGCCGGCGCGCCAGGAACTGGGAACCCGGACCATTTTCAATATTCTCGGACCGCTGACCAATCCCGCCGGGGTAAAAAGGCAGTTGACCGGTGCGTATTCGCGCGACGTAATCCGGCCGATGGCGGAAACCCTGCGGGCGCTCGGCTCGGAAAAAGCGTGGCTGGTGCATGGCGGCGATGGTACCGACGAGTTGTCGATAGCCGGAATAAGCTGGGTTGCGGCGTTGGAGGGCGACACGATCGCGGAACGCGAAATCCACCCCGAGGACGCCGGTTTACCCGTGCATCCGTTCGAAGAAATTCTGGGCGGCACACCGGCACGGAACGCCACGGCCTTTCGCGCCCTGCTTGACGGGCAGCGCAGCGCCTATCGCGATGCGGTTTTGTTGAACGCGGCGGCGGCGCTGGTCATTGCGGACAAGGCCGGATCGTTGGCCGAAGGCGTCGAAGTTGCGGCCGAAAGCATTGATTCCGGCAAAGCATGGCGAACCATCCGCAAACTGGCGGAAATCACGTCGGGCGCTACACAATGACCAATGTTCTGGACCGGATCAAGGCCTACAAACTGACGGAAATTACGGCGCGAAAACAGGCGGTATCCCTGACAGACATGGAAGCGCGCGCGCGGACGGCCGCGCCGGTTCGCGGGTTTGCCCGTGCGCTCGCGGATGCGGCGCGGGCCGGGTATGGCCTGATTGCGGAAATCAAGAAAGCCAGCCCGTCCAAAGGGTTGATCCGCGAAGATTTCCAGCCTGCGGAACTGGCGCGTGCCTATGCGCGCGGTGGTGCGACATGTTTGAGCGTGCTGACCGATACGCCGTCATTTCAGGGGGCGGATGCCTATCTGGGGCAGGCGCGCGGTGCGGTGGACTTGCCGGTTCTGCGCAAGGATTTCATGTTCGACCCGTACCAGATTGTCGAATCGCGCGCGTTGGGTGCCGACTGCATCCTGATTATCATGGCGGCTGTGTCGGACGCGCAGGCGCATGAACTGGAAGCTACCGCCGTGCAATGGGGCATGGATGTGCTGGTCGAGGTTCATAATCGTGCGGAACTGGAACGGGCCTTGCGCTTGTCCTCGCCGTTGCTGGGTATAAATAATCGCGACCTGAAAACCTTCGTCACCTCGCTCGAAACAACGCGGGATCTGGTCAAGCGGGTGCCGGACGGTAAAACCGTCGTGTCCGAGTCCGGTCTGTTTCATGGCAGAGACCTGAAGGATATGGCCACCGTCGGTGTGCGCTGTTTTCTGATCGGCGAGAGCCTGATGCGTCAGCGCGATGTCGAAGCCGCCACCCGCACCATTCTGGAGGATAAATAGATGTCGGATCTGACCCATTTTGACGAAAACGGTGCCGCACATATGGTCGATGTGTCGGAAAAGCCGGTAACGCACCGCGTTGCCGTTGCGCGCGGAAGTATTCACATGCAGCCGGAAACGCTGGCGCTGATTGTCGAGGGGCGCGCCAAAAAAGGCGATGTGTTGGGCGTCGCGCGGCTGGCAGGGATAATGGCGGCGAAAAAGACCCACGACCTGATACCGCTGTGTCATCCGCTGGCACTGTCGAAAGTGTCGCTCGACCTCGTCGCCAATGTGCCGGCAGGCAAGGTGGATATCGAGGCTACGGTGAAAAACACGGGCCAGACCGGGGTCGAGATGGAGGCCCTGACCGCTGTGTCCGTGGCCGCGCTGACAGTTTACGATATGGTCAAGGCGGTCGATAAATCCATGACAATCGAAGGCGTCCGCCTGATGCTGAAAGATGGCGGGAAATCCGGCCGGTTCGAGGCGCAGCCGTGATCGCGGTCGCCGAAGCACTGGAACGGGTATTTGCGCTGGTCAACCCGCTCGATACGGAAACCGTCCCGCTGGTTGATGCCGCCGGTCGGGTGCTGGCCCGTCCGGTTTATGCCAGACTGACGCAACCGCCGTTCGCGTCCTCGGCAATGGACGGGTATGCGGTGGTGAATAGCGAGGCGCAAGCGGGCATGACCCTGGATGTTGTCGGCGAATCCGCTGCGGGAAAACGGTATGACGGGCGGCTGGTTTCCGGCACCGCCATCCGTATTTTCACGGGTGCGCCGGTGCCTGACGGGGCGGATTGTATTGTCATTCAGGAAGACGTCGCGCGCGACGGTGACCGGATCACCATCCGCGACACCCGCGATACCGCCACCTATATTCGCCCCGCCGGTGGCGACTTTCGCAAGGGTGACACGTTTGCCGCGCCGCGCCGGTTGTCACCGGCCGATGTTGCCCTGTTGGCTGCGATGAATATTTCCGACGTGCCGGTTTTTCGCAAACCGGTGATTGCGCTGCTGTCAAACGGCAACGAACTGGTGATGCCCGGCGAAACACCCGGGCCGGACCAGATCGTTTCATCCAACAGTTTCGGTTTGAAAGCGTTGCTCGAACAACAAGGTGCCAGTGTGCGGATGCTGCCGATTGCGCGCGACACCCCCGAGAGCCTGCGTCACATTCTGGATCTTGGCCGCGACGCGGATCTGCTGGTAACCATTGGCGGTGCATCGGTCGGCGATCACGATCTGGTGCAGTCTGTGGCCGCCGAACGCAGCGGCGGACTGGATTTTTACAAGGTAGCCATGCAGCCGGGAAAACCGCTGATGGCCGGAATGCTGGGGGCGCAGCCGATGGTCGGACTGCCGGGGAATCCTGTCTCGGCGATGGTGTGCGGGCATATTTACCTGCGCCCGATGATTGATGTGATGCTGGGCCTTCCCCCTGCCCCGTTACCGCGTTCCACCGGAATTCTGGGGTGCGATATCGGTGCGAACGGCTGGCGCGAAAACTATGTTCGTGCGCGGGTAACCAGCGACGATGCCGGCACGGTTGTTACACCTTTTTCACGCCAGGACAGCGCGCTGCTTAGCGTTCTGGGCCAATCCAACGCCCTGATGGTGCGCCCGCCGAACGAAGGCGCGAAACCGG
>CAZDLV010000159.1:0-5632 GCA_964506345.1 uncultured Rhodobacterales bacterium
CCTGCCCGCGGTTTTGCCAACCGCACGACCTAGGAACACACCACCAACAGATCCAGCGCCCCGGCAAGGCTGACGGCTTCGGCCAGCGCCAGCGCCGGTATCCGCCGTTGGTCGTTTACCCCGAGGTCAGGATGAATTACGCAGCACCGCATCAGGTGTTATTCTGCATTGTCACCGTCATACAGGTTAACGGGTTGCGAGGGCATAATCGTTGAAATAGCGTGTTTATATACAAGCTGCGAGGCACCGTCGCGGCGCAGCAGCACGCAGAAATTGTCAAACCAGGTGATAACCCCCTGAAGTTTGACACCGTTAACAAGAAATATAGTTACAGGATTTTTTGCTTTGCGAACGTTGTTCAGAAACGCGTCTTGCAGGTTTTGCTTATCGGCAGCCATTATTTCTCAGCCTTCATAATTGCGATACCGTCAGGCGATATCTTTGTTGTTATTACAAAGGATAATGGGGTGCATTGTCCGGTTTTTCCACCCCTGAACCGCATATTTCTTCGCAATTGCAGCACAAAATACCGTTATCGGCGCCAATAGCTGGGATTGAACAGCGCAATCAGAACCAGAACCTCGACGCGCCCGAACACCATCGTCGCCCCCATCACCAGCAGGCCGGTTTTATCCAGCATCGAAAACAGCAATTTGCTGTCCAGCATCCCCGCCGCCGGTCCGGTATTGGTGATCGCGGCAATCGCCAGACCGATACTGTCCTCGAACGACACCCCGTCCAGCGACAGCGCCATCATCGCCGCCGCGATCCCCATCAGGAACAGCATCAGGAATATCCACGCAATCAGCCCGCCTTCGCGCCGGAACCGCCGCGCCGCCGTTCCGGCCCCGCCAATGCTCGACGGGTGGATCAGACGCTCCAGTTCGCGCGCGCCGTGTTTATACAGCGCATACAGCCGCAACAACTTGACCCCGCCAGCCGTCGTCGCCACGCCGCCGCCTGCCACCGCCGTGGCCAGCAACACAATACCCGGTGTGCCAAGACCGGACCAGTTGCGCGCCTCTTGCCAGTCGGCACTTTGAAATCCGGTGGTGGTCAGAAACGACAGGATGGTAAACACACTGCCCCACAACGCCCGCGCCGCTGCACCGATATCCTGCTGCGCACTGACATCGAACGCCGCCGACCAGTGGCGCAAAAACAGCAGCAGCGGCACCATGGTGATTGCAATCAGCATGATCCGCACCTCGACATCCGTGCGAATCCAGCCGAACGAGCGCGATCCGGTCAGGCTTTGAAACATCCGGTGGCTGACCGCGAACAGCAAAAACAGCGCCATAATCGCCTCGCCGGTACGCCCCGCGCCGCCTGCGGCAACGCCGCCAACGGGGGAAATGCCGCTGGTGGACAGAATCGACATCGCATGGATCGCGGCAACAAATGCCCGGTCACCGGCGAAAACCAGCAACAACATCAACACAAACGTCGCAAGGATATACGCCGGCGCAATCCGCGCCGTAATGCGGATGATCCGCTCGCCTGCGTCGGAAATACCGTGTGATTCCGCCCCTACCCCGGTACCGGCCACCGGCGTGCGTATCTCGAACCCGCCGATATTCATCGGCTCCATGATTGAAAAGGCGATCACCAGAATGAACAGACCGCCCTGCCACGCCACCAGACCACGCCACAAGTGCAGCGGCGGCGCAATGCTGGCCGGATCGTTGATCAACGTGGCACCGGTGGTTGTCAGGCTCGACAACATCTCGAAATATCCCTGCACCGGCCCGATAGAGGCAATACTGGCCGTAAACGGCAACGCCAGAAAAACCGGCATCAAGGCATATACCAACACCACGGTCACCAGTTGTGCGCGCGCACTGATACGGGCGCGCCGGTTCATCATTGCCAGTCCCAGCGCATAGGACAGCGCCAGCAACAACAACATATAACCGACGAAATTCTGCACAATCGTCCACTCGCCAAGGTGCGCCGCATACAGGGCCGGCACGCCCATCGACGCGGCCCCGACAATCAGAACCAGAACAAACAACGGATATTGGCGAAGCGCGGAAAACATCAGAAGAAATCGATGCTGACCTGAAACAGCTGTTCAATCAACGGAACATCGCTGCTCAGGGCGAAAACGGTCAGAACATCGCCCTCCTCGACACGGGTATCGCCCTTGGGGGCCAGAATTTTACCGCGTTTCTGCAAGGTGCCGACCATCGCCCCTTCGGGCCAGTCGATATCGCGGATCAGCTTGCCGGTAATCGGCGAGGTCCCCATCACCTGCGCCTCGATCACCTCGGCCTCGGCATCGCCGATGGAATAGACCTTGCGCACGCTGCCATGCCGGATATGCCGCAAAATCGACGACACCGTGGTCGAGCGCGGGTTGATAAACGCATCGATCCCCAACGGGTTCAACAACGAGGTAAGACTGGGATCATTCACCAGCGAAATCGTCAACGGCGCCCCCGCTGCCTTGGCCCGCGCACAGGCCAGCAGGTTGGTCTTGTCGTCGTCGGTCACCGCCAGCACCGCGTCGGCCTTGTGAAGGTTCGCCTCTTCCAGCAGGGCCATATCCAGACCGTCGCCGTTCAACACGATCGTGCGTTCCAGCGCATCGGCCACCACCTCGGCGCGGCCTCGGTCCTGCTCGATCACCTTGGCGCGCACGCGGCGCACCCCGTGTTCCAGCGATTCGGCCACAAACAGGCCGACATTGCCACCGCCGATAATAATCACCCGGTCAGCGCTGGGATTGGACTTGCCGAAAATCTCGTAGGTGCGCGACACGTCCTCGCTGGCGACCAGCAAATAGGCCTGGTCCTGCGGGAAAAGCTGGTCGTTGGGATGGGGCACGAACATCTTGCCGTCGCGCCGCACACCGACCACCACCGCCTTCAGCGTCGAAAACAGTTCGGACAACTGGCGCAACGGTGTGTTCAGAACCGCGCAATCCTCGCCCAGATTCAACCCCACAAGCTGCACCTTGTCATCGACAAAACTTTCGGTATCGAACGCCGCCGGGGCCGCAAGCCGGCGCAAGGCCGCCTGCGCCACCTCGCGCTCGGGCGAGATAATCACATCGATCGGCAAATGGTCGCCACGATACAGGTCCGAATACTGCGGATCCAGATAGGTTTGCGCCCGCAGGCGGGCAATCTTGCGCGGCACCTCGAACACCGAATGGGCCACCTGACATGTGACCATGTTCACTTCGTCGGAAAACGTCGCGGCGATAATCATATCCGCATCCCGCGCCCCTGCCCGTTCCAGCACATCGGGATGCGAGGCAAATCCGGTAACACCGCTTACATCCAGTTCGTCATTGATACGGCGCACCAGCGACGGGTTGTTGTCAACCACCGTAACACTGTTGTTTTCTGTCGATAGGTGGCGGGCCAGTTGCCAGCCGACCTGACCGGCACCACAAATAATAATCTTCATGCCAATTCCCTGTTACGCGCGGATCATACCGCCGTGTTATGCGCCATGTTTCCGCCGCTCGTCAATCGCGCACGCGCCCGCCGCGTTTTCCGGTTGCGATGTTCAACGACTTCAACTTCCGGTGCAACGCCGACCGCTCCATCCCGACGAAATTCGCGGTTTTCGAGATATTGCCCGAAAACCGGTTGATTTGCGAAATCAGATACTCGCGTTCGAACACCTCGCGGGCATCGCGCAGCGTCATCAACGCAAAACTGGCCCCCAGCGACAACCGCTGGTCGTTCCCGCCGTCGCCGCCGCCGCCGGGCAGTTCCGTGGCCTCGATCGGCCCGCTGTCCGGTCCCATAATCAACATACGTTCCACAGTATTTCGCAATTGCCGGATATTCCCGGGCCACTCCATGATCTGCATCTGCGCCAGAACGTCCTCGGACATCGGGCGCAGCGGCAACCCCTGCGCAGCATTCAGCCCGGCAATGAAATGCGCGCACAACGCCGGTATATCGGTGCGCCGCGATTCCAGATCCGGCACCTCGATCGGCACAACATTCAACCTGTGGAACAGCTCTTCGCGGAACTTTCCGTCGGTGATCCCGCGTTGCAAATTTCGGCTGGTCGCCGAAATAACACGCACATCTACGCGCACAATGTCCTGTCCGCCGACGCGGGTAAACGTCTGGTCCACCAGCACCCGCAGGATTTTCGACTGCGTGACATAGGGCATGTCGGCAACCTCGTCGAAAAACAGGATGCCGTTGTGCGCCCGCTCGAACAACCCCGGTTCATGCCCGCGTTCCGGCGTTTCCCGCCCGAACAGGACTTCCTCCATCTTGTCGGGCGCGATCGACGCGGAATTGACGGTAACGAACGGGCCAGAGGCCCGCGTGCTGTTGCGATGGATGAACCGCGCGGCCACCTCTTTGCCGGAACCGGCGGGTCCGTGCAACATCACGCGGCTGTTGGTGCCGGCGACCTTTTCCAGATGCGATTTCAACACCTTGAACGCCGGACTTTCCCCGACCATCTCGGCATTCCGGATTTCGCGCTGCTTCAGCGCGACGTTCTCGCGCCGCAACCGCGATGCTTCCAGCGCCCGCCCGATCACAACGACCAGCTGGTCGATATTGAACGGCTTTTCGATAAAATCATAGGCGCCCTGTTTGACCGCCGCGACCGCAATTTCGATATTGCCATGTCCCGAGATAATCACCACCGGAATATCGGGATTGTCGCGACGCACCGATTTCAGGATATCGATCCCGTCCAGCTTGCTGTCCTTCAGCCAGATATCGAGGATAACCAGATCGGGCGGCGCATCGTTAATGGCAAAAAAAGCCGAGTCCGAATCCCATGCCAGCCGGACGCTGTGGCCTTCGTCGCGCAAAATATCCGCAACCAGTTCGCGAATGTCCTTCTCGTCGTCTACGACAAGTATGTCACCCATTATTTCATGCCTCCCGATGTTCTATCCGGTCGGGCTTCGTTATCGTCCCGCGCCGGGTCATCTGTCAATTTCGGCAGCCTGACAACCGCCACCGCCCCTGTTTCGCCGCTGTCCGGCGTGTCGCGCAGCGCAAGCTGCCCGTCGTGTTCCTCGATAATTTTCTTGACGATCGACAGTCCCAGCCCCGTGCCTTCGTCGCGATGCGTCACATAAGGTTCGAACAGGCGCGCGCGCTGCACCGGCAGACCGATTCCGTTGTCCTCGACCCGCACCTCGACCATATTGTCATCCGGACGCACCTCGACCCTGACCTCGCCACGCACGTCATCTGTTTTCTGTTTTGAAACAATGGATTCCCGTGCGTTTTTGATAAGATTGGTAAAGGCCTGCCCTATCAATACCGGATCGGCGCTGACCATGATTTCCGCCGCATCCGATACCAGCGTCACATCAATATCGGCATCCGCCTCGTTTTGCAGCAATACCGTGTCCCGCAACAACGCCACAATATCGAGCGCCCGCATCTCGGGCGCCGGCATCCGTGCGAATTTGGCGAACTCGTCCACGATGCGGCGCAAATCGCCGGTCTGGCGAATGATCACGTCGGTATATTGTTCCAGCATGGCGCGATCCGCGCCAACCATCGGCCCGAATTTCCGCCGCAGACGGTCCGCCGACAACTGGATCGGCGTCAGCGGGTTGTTGATCTCGTGCGCGATACGGCGGGCCACATCTCCCCCGGCTGGCAGACGTTGCCCCCCCACGAGATCG
>CAZDLV010000160.1:0-5592 GCA_964506345.1 uncultured Rhodobacterales bacterium
GGAAAAACCCGGTGTTCGGCGCAATAATCGTGCGTTATATTAGTTTTTTCTGAAATATCATTAATTCCGATATGTGAATTTTATGTTGCGTACTCACATTGCTGTGAGCTACCCTTGATTGATCCAGATCAATAACGTGAACAAAAATCAACGGGAGGATAGTGCATGAAGCGCAAAGCGTTTCTTTTAATCGGGGCCACAGTCGCGTTAGCGACGATGGCAACCGCAGAGGTGATTGCACCCAGCAATGTCGTGTTTGACGGTGGCGCGGTCACCATGTCGCTTAGCGGCGTGGCCGGCGATGCCGCCGCCGGACGCGAGGTTTTCGCAAACCGGAAACTGGGCAACTGCCTGGCCTGTCACAAAAACAGCGACATGTCCGACCAGTTGTTCCATGGCGAGGTCGGTCCCTCGCTCGACGGTGTGGCCAGTCGCTACAACGAAGCCCAGCTTCGCGGCATCCTTGCCAATTCGAAAAACACTTTCGAAGGCACGGTCATGCCGGCGTTCTACCGCGTGGACGGTCTGAGCCGCGTCATGGAAAAATTCCAGGGGAAAACCATCCTTTCGGCCCAGCAGGTCGAGGATGTTCTGGCCTATCTTTTGACGCTCAAGGAATAAACCGGCCCGACCGGCCCCCGTTCGAGCGAACGGTTTCGAAATAAACAGGAGACAAAAAATGGATTTTACGAGACGTGATGCCTTGATCATCGGTGCAGGTGCGGCAGCCGCCGCAATGCTGCCGGTTCAGGCTTTTGCCTCGGCAACGGACGACGCGATCGCGGCCTTTACCGGCGGCGCCGACATGGGCGACACAGGGATTACCCTGACCGCCCCGGAAATCGCGGAAAACGGAAACACGGTGCCGATCGCGGTATCGGCCCCGGGCGCGGCCTCTATTTCGGTGTTTGCAACGGCCAACCCCAACCCGGTCATTGTGACCTTCAACTTCGGTCCGCTTTCCGGCGCACAAGAGGCCTCGACCCGCATTCGCCTTGCCAAAACGCAGGACGTTATCGCCGTTGCGAAAATGCCCGACGGCAGCTTTTCCATGACAAAAGCCACCATCAAAGTAACCATCGGCGGCTGCGGCGGCTAACCCAGGTATAGGAGAACAATTCAATGGCAAAAGGTGTTAAACCCCGCGTTAAGGTTCCGAAAAAAGCCAAAGCCGGCGACACGATCACGATCAAGACCCTGATCAGCCACAAAATGGAATCCGGCCAGCGCAAAGACAAAAGCGGCCAGAAAATCCCGAAATCGATCATCAACACGTTCACCTGCGATTTCAACGGCCAGAACGTGATCGAGGTCAAGCTGGATACCGCGATTTCGACAAACCCGTATTTCCAGTTCAAGGCCGTCGTGCCCGAAGCCGGCGATTTCACTTTCACATGGCTGGATGACGACGGCTCTGTCTATACAGACAGCAAATCCATCGCAATCGGCTGAACGCTGTAGGAACAAGAGGGAGGATAAACAAAATGATAATCTCAAACCTGCAACGGGCCATGGGTATTACACTCGTTGCGACACTTTCACTGGGGGCCACCGCGGCGCTGGCTGTTGACGCCAAGCCGCTGGTCATCAATGACGGCGAAATCAGCATCTCGACCAGCGCGCCGGCGGCCTCGTATCTGCCCAACCTGGAAGAAGTCTATTCCGGCTGGCTGTTTCGCAAATCGGAAACGCAGCTGCTCCAGATGGACGATTTCGACAACCCGGGCATGATCTTTGTCGATCAGGCCATTGACGAATGGAACAAGGTTGACGGCACCGCCGGCAAATCCTGTGCCTCCTGTCACACCGGTGGTCCCGAAGAATTCGCCGGTCTGCGGGCAACATTGCCGAAGTGGAACGAGGAAAAGCAGTCGCTCTATACGATGGAAGACTACATCAACGAGAGCCGGACCGAGCGCATGGGCGCCGAGGCCTGGGGCTGGGACAGCCCCCAAATGACCTCCATGAACGCCCTGATCAGCCTGCAATCGCGCGGTATGACCGTGAACGTGGCCACCGACGGTCCGGTTTCGGACATCTGGGCCAAGGGTGAACAAATGTATTACACCCGTGTTGGCCAGCTCGACCTGTCGTGCGCCAATTGTCACGAGCAGAACTTCGACACCATGATCCGTGCCGACCGTCTGTCGCAGGGGCAGGTGAACGGCTTCCCGACGTATCGTTTGAAAAACGCCAAACTGAATTCCATTCAGGGACGTTTCAAGGGCTGCATGAAAAATGTGCGGGCAACACCGTACAAAGTCGGCTCTGACGAATTCCGCGCGCTTGAACTCTATGTCGCGTCGCGCGGCAACGGACTGTCGGTCGAAAGCCCATCGGTTCGCAACTAGCTTCCGGCGGCTCCGGCACAAGTGCCGGGGCCGCCCCACGCCCGATTTTCTGCCCGGGGATTTGGCGCTGGTGTGCCTGCTTCAGGCGCCCTTGCCCCCAATTCTTTTCTATCAATAACCGGAGAACCCTATGATTTCCCGTCGCGACTTCCTTCAGGCTACCGTGGCCGCCTCTGCAATCGTCGGTGCGTCCGGTGTCGGCAACTGGTCCCGTCTGGCGGCGCAGCAAACCCTGACGCAGGACGACCTGTTGAATTTCGACACCACCGGAAACGTGACGCTGATCCATATCACCGACATCCATGCGCAGCTCAAACCGATCTATTTCCGCGAGCCCGAGATCAACATCGGGGTTGGCGCGGTCAACGGCCTGCCGCCGCATGTGACCGGTCAGGATTTCCTGAAAATGTTCAACCTGACCCCCGGCTCGCCCGAGGCCTATGCCCTGACCTATACCGATTTCGCGGCGCTGGCGAAAACCTATGGCCGCATGGGCGGGCTGGATCGTGTCGCCACGGTGCTAAAGGCCATTCGCGCCGACCGCCCCGACGCGATTTTGCTGGATGGCGGCGATACATGGCAAGGGTCGTATACGGCCGAAATGACCAAAGGGCAGGACATGGTCAACGTCATGAACGCCCTGAAACCCGAGGCCATGGTCAGCCACTGGGAATTCACGCTGGGCATCGACCGTGTGACAGAAATCGTCGAAAACGAAATCGACTTCCCGTTCCTCGGCGCGAATATTTTCGACAATGAATGGGACGAGCCCGCCTATGACCCCTACAAGATGTTCGAGCGCGGCGGGGTGAAAATCGCCGTGATCGGGCAGGCCTTCCCCTATCTGCCGATTGCCAACCCGAAATGGATGTTCCCCGGCCTGTCCTTCGGCATCCGCGAGGACCGTATGCGCGAAGTGGTGCAGGAAGTGCGTGATGCAGGGGCCGAACTGGTGGTCCTGCTGTCGCACAACGGTTTCGATGTGGACCGCAAGATGGCCAGCCGTGTCGAGGGTATCGACGTGATCCTGACCGGCCACACCCATGATGCCCTGCCCGAGCCGGTAATGGTCGGCAGCACCATGCTGATCGCCTCGGGGTCCAACGGCAAGTTTGTCACCCGCCTCGATCTGGATGTGCGCGACGGCGAGGTCAAGGGGTTTGCCCACAAGCTGATCCCGATTTTCTCGGATGTCATCACACCGGACCGCGAGGTCGCCGCCCTGATCGACGCACAGCGCAAGCCCTACGAGGCCGAACTGAACGAGGTTCTGGGCTATACCGACAGCACGCTTTACCGTCGCGGCAACTTCAATGGCACATGGGACGACCTGATCTGCAACGCGCTGATCGACGAGCGCGAGGCGGATATCGCCCTCAGCCCCGGTTTCCGCTGGGGCCCGAGCCTGATACCGGGCGATGCAATCACGCGCGAGCATGTCTACAACGCCACCGGCATGTCCTATCCGAACGCCTACCGCAGCGAAATGACCGGTGACACCCTGAAAACCATCATGGAAGACGTGGCCGACAACCTGTTCAACCCCGACCCCTATTACCAGCAGGGTGGCGATATGGTGCGGGTCGGCGGCATGGGCTATACCATCGACGTGTCCAAGAAACAGGGCCAGCGCATTACCGGCATGACCTTGCTGAAAGACGGTAGTGCGGTCAAACCCGACAAGACCTATGTGGTTGCCGGCTGGGCTTCGGTGAAAGAAGGCACCGAAGGGCCGACCATCTATAGCGTGGTCGAAAACTATCTGAAGCGTCAAGGCACGGTTTCGATCGACCCGAACAAGTCGGTGAAAGTCACCGGCACCTGATACCCGCCATCCCGCGCGCCCACATCGGGTGTGCGGGCATTTTTGACCGGAGGCGCGCATGGACGACAGCAAGGGACACTCACGGCGGCGTTTTCTGGCTGCGGGTCTGGCTGTCGGCGGCTCCGTTGCGGCGGCGCCGCTGGCACGGGCGGCATCCGGCGATCCGGCCATTCTGCAAGTGCAACCCTGGGCGCAGGAACTGGGCGACGGGGTGGATGCGACCGGTTACGGCCTGCCCTCGCCGTTCGAGGCACACGTCCAGCGGCGCAATGTGGCGTGGCTGACAGCCGATACGACATCGTCTATCAACTTCACGCCGCTGCACGCGCTGGACGGGATCATCACCCCGAACGGGGTCTGTTTCGAACGCCACCACAGCGGCGTGGCGCGGGTCGATCCGGCCGAATACCGGCTGATGATCCACGGTCTGGTGGAAACCCCGCTGGTGTTCACGCTACAGGACCTGATGCGGTTCCCGCGGCACAACAAAATCTATTTTCTGGAATGCACCGCCAATACCGGAATGGAGACGCGCAGCGCGCAGCTCAACGGGGTGCAATATACGCAGGGCATGATCCACAACGTCATGTATACCGGCGTGCTGCTCAAGGATATTCTGGCCGGGGCCGGCGTCAAGACCGCCGGCAAATGGCTGCTGGCCGAGGGCGCCGATGCGGCGGCGATGACACGCTCGATCCCGCTGGAAAAGGCGCTAGATGACTGCATGGTGGCCTTCAAGATGAACGGCGAGGCGTTGCGGGCCGAGAACGGCTATCCGGCGCGCCTTGTGGTGCCGGGCTGGGAAGGCAACATGTGGATCAAGTGGTTGCGGCGGCTGGAGGTCGGGGACAAACCGTGGCACCAGCGCGAGGAAACCTCGAAATACACCGACCTGATGCCGGACGGCTCGGCGCGGCGGTTCACATGGGAAATGGATGCGAAGTCGGTCATCACCAGCCCGTCGCCACAGGCGCCTATCCTGCACGGCAAGGGGCGCACGGTGATCAGCGGGCTGGCCTGGTCGGGGCGCGGTGACGGGATTGTCCCGCGGGTCGATGTCTCGCTGGATGGCGGGATGAACTGGCATCGGGCGCGGATCGACACGCCGGACATGGCCTATTCGCTGCACCGGTTCTATTTCGAGTTCGACTGGGACGGGCGGCCGTTGCTGCTGCAATCGCGCGCACAGGATTCCACCGGATACGTCCAGCCGACGAAACAGGCGCTGCGCGCCATTCGCGGCACGACCTCCACCTATCACAACAACGGTATCCAGACATGGGCCGTGGACGCGAACGGGGAGGTGCTGAATGTCGAGGTTTCTTGAAACCACGCTGGTTTTCACCCTGTTCGCGGGCGGGGTTCTGGCGCAGGATATCGGGCGCGAAGCCACGCCGGACGAGATCGCGGCCTGGG
>CAZDLV010000161.1:0-5571 GCA_964506345.1 uncultured Rhodobacterales bacterium
GCATACCCGATGGTCTTCACCTCGGTCATGTCCACATGGTCAATCATCAGATCGTCATATTCGCGCCGCATCTGCTCGCGGCCCTTTTTGCCGACGGTGATGATTTTCACCGTCTTGCCCGCGCCTTGCAAATCGGCAATCTTCGCCTTGGCCAGCTTGACAATCGAGGAGTTGAACCCCCCGCACAGGCCGCGTTCCGATGTCGCAACGATCAACAGGTGAACCGCATCCGATCCGGTGCCTTTCAGCAACATCGGCGCTGCGGAATTTTCGCTCGCGCCTTTGGCCAGATTACCCAGAACCGCGTCCATGCGGTCCGCATAGGGGCGGGCCGCCTCGGCGGTTTCCTGGGCGCGGCGAAGCTTGGCCGCCGCAACCATTTGCATGGCCTTGGTGATCTTGCGCGTGCTCTTGACGCTGTCGATCCGAGTTTTTAGGTCTTTGAGGTTCGCCATAGGCGCAACTCCCTTCCCTTAGGCCAGAATTTACGCGAAATCTTTCGCGAATGCTTCGATTGCGGCTTTCACCTTGTCTTCCATCTCGCCTTTGATCTTCGGATCATTGACGGTGATTTCTTCCAGAAGATCGGCGTTCTGCGCACGCAGGTGCGCCAGCAGACCGGCCTCGAAACGGCTGACGTCCTTGACGTCGATCGGATCGAGATAGCCTTTGGTGCCCGCATAGATAACCATAACCTGCTCGGCATTGGTCAGCGGTGCATACTGCGGCTGTTTCAGCAGCTCGGTCAGACGCGCACCACGGTTCAGCAGAGCCTGTGTCGAGGCATCCAGATCGGACCCGAACTGTGCAAAGGCGGCCATCTCGCGATACTGCGCCAATTCCAGCTTGATCGAACCTGCAACAGATTTCATCGCACTCGTCTGTGCCGAGGAACCCACACGCGAAACCGACAGACCGGTGTTCACAGCCGGGCGGATACCCTGGTTGAACAGATCGGTTTCCAGAAAGATCTGGCCGTCGGTGATCGAGATCACGTTGGTCGGAATAAACGCCGAAACGTCGCCGCCCTGTGTTTCGATGATCGGCAGCGCAGTCAGCGAACCGGATCCGTTGTCGGCGTTCAGTTTGGAAGAACGCTCCAGCAAACGGGAGTGCAGATAGAAAACGTCACCCGGATAGGCTTCGCGTCCGGGCGGACGGCGCAGCAGCAGGGACATCTGGCGATAGGCCACGGCCTGTTTGGAAAGGTCATCGTAAATGATCAGGGCGTGACGGCCGTTGTCGCGGAAATGCTCGCCCATGGCGGTCGCGGCATAAGGGGCCAGATACTGCAACGGTGCCGGCTCGGAAGCGGTTGCGGCAACCACGATCGAATAATCGATGGCACCGGTTTCTTCCAGCTTTTTCACCAGCTGCGCAACGGTCGAACGTTTCTGCCCGATCGCAACATATACACAATACAGTTTCTTGCTTTCGTCATCACCGGCAGCGTCGTTATACGCTTTCTGGTTCAGGATCGCGTCCAGCGCCACAGCGGTTTTACCGGTCTGGCGGTCGCCAATGATCAGCTCGCGCTGGCCACGGCCAACGGGGATCAGGGCGTCAACGGATTTGATACCGGTTGCCATCGGCTCATGCACCGACTGGCGCGGGATGATGCCCGGGGCCTTCACATCGGCCGGCGAGCGGGTTTTGGTTTTGATCGGGCCTTTGCCGTCGATCGGGTTGCCCAGACCGTCAACAACACGTCCCAGCAGCTCGTCACCCGTGGGAACATCCACAATGGCGTTGGTGCGTTTGACCGTGTCGCCTTCCTTGATGTCACGGTCGGACCCGAAGATAACAACACCGACGTTGTCGATCTCGAGGTTCAGCGCCATGCCGCGAACTCCGCCCGGGAATTCGACCATTTCGCCGGCCTGCACGTTGTCCAGACCATGCACACGCGCGATACCGTCACCGACGGAAAGCACGCGGCCGACCTCGGAAACTTCGGCATCCTGACCGAAATTCTTGATCTGCTCCTTGAGGATTGCAGAAATTTCTGCAGCTTGGATGCTCATTATCCGACCTCTTTCATTGCGTTTTGAAGATTGGAGAGTTTCGAGGCAATCGACGTATCGATCATTTTCGAACCCATTTTAACAATAAGCCCGCCGATGATGCTCTCATCCACGGACATATTAATCGTGACGTCCTTGCCTACGCTGGCCTTCAGCGCCTTGGCGAGTTTTTCCTGTTGCGTCTTGGTCAACGCCTTGGCGGCGACAACGTCGGCGCTAACCTCGCCGCGTGCCTCGGCCGCCAGCGCATGCACACCGGCAATGACGGACGGCAGCACGGCCAGACGGCGCTTGCTGGCCATCAGGGCGACGGTGTTGGCGACTTCCGCACCCAGCCCCATTTCCTTTGACAAGGCCGCCATGACGCGCCCCTGTTCGGCGCGCGAATATACCGGCAAAGAAACAAGATCGCGCAGCCCGGCGCTGGTATCCAAAGCAGCAGAAAGCGCGCTCAGGTCGGCCTCCACGGCTTCCAGATTTTTCGCCTCCCGGGCAATTTCGAAAAGTGCTGTCGCATAGCGACCCGCAACTCCCGATACTAAAGACCTAACGTCAGACACGTAAACCCTTCCGTCCTGGCTTGCCGACCCGTCTGGACCGGACGCATTGTCATTCGGGGCACGCAAATGCAAACCCGTTGAAATCGGCGCGGTGATAACAGAGGGATGCCATTCTGGCAAGTCACCGGCCAATTTCCGCCGTGAAAAAATAACTATTTCTTTTCAATTACTAAGCCGGAAACCCCCGCAAACTGCGACGCTTTGCACCCAATAATAATGCCGGATTCCGATCTTTTATGACACTTTGCCGCCACCGTGGCCATGGTCCTGCGCGAATCCGGCGCAATTGCGGCTCCCGTCGCTCCGGTTTGTCGCCGGGCGCGGCTTCGGTTTTCGCAACCCGTCCAGCACATCCAGCGGCTTGCGCACCCGGTTGCGCAACCCGTTTTTCGGCGTTGCATAGATCTGCTTGCTGACCTCCACCAGCAGCGCCCCCGCCACCATGCGCGAATCCAGCCGCTTGCCCAGCCCCTCCCAGAACCGCGCCGATTTCAACCACAGGGGCCGGTGGCTCGGCGGGCCATACAGGGCGGAAACGTGGCGCTCCGGCTGGAACCGGTGCTTGCGCAACAGCGCCTCCAGTTGCGTCAGACTATAGGGGCGACCGTGGCCGAACGGTGTCACATCGCGCCGCGCCCACAATCCCGACCGGTTCGGCACGATAAACACCACACGCCCGCCCGGCGCCAGCACCCGCCAGATTTCATCCAGCAGCGCGGCGGGCTGGTCGCATGTCTCCAACCCGTGTCCGACCACCAGCCGCGCCACCTCGCCCGAGGCGACCGGCCAGCGGTATTCCTCCACCAGCACCGAACGGTTCTCGCCCCCCTGCGGCCAGCGCATAACCCCCTGGCGCCCCGGCATCAGGTTCAGCACCCGCTCCGCTTCCGGCAGGAACGGCCGCAAAAACGGCGTGGCAAACCCGAACCCCGCCACGGTCAGCCCCCTGGTATCCGGCCACAAGCCGCGCAGCGCCTCCTGCAAGGCGCGCTGCGTCGCCCGCCCCAGTCTGGTCCGGTAATAAAACGCTCTCAGGTCGACAACATCCAAATGCATTGCATCACCCTAGTTTATCGGCAAGACTTTCGTAAACCCCGCAATACAGCCTTACCCAGCAGGAGCCCGCCGCATGACCCCCGAAATCCTTACCATCCCCTGCCTTGCAGACAACTACACCTTCCTGATGCACGACGCGGCCAGCGGCACCACCGCCCTGTTCGATGCCCCCGAACCCTTCCCCGTCACCCGCGCGCTGGAGGACCGCGGCTGGAACCTCGACAAGGTGTTCCTGACCCACCACCACTGGGACCACGTCGACGGCCTGCCGGAACTGCGCGACGCATACCGCCCGCAGGTAACCGGCGCCACCGCCGACGCCGGCCGCCTGCCCGCACTGGACCGGAGCGTCAGCGAAGGTGACACCGTCACCGTCGGCACCATCGAAGGCACGGTGTTCGATGTCCCGGGCCATACCAACGGGCATGTGGCCTTCTACTTCCCGACAGCCAAGGCCCTGTTCACCGGCGACTCGCTGATGGCGCTCGGCTGCGGCCGATTATTCGAGGGCGACGCGGACACCATGTGGAACAGCCTGTCGAAACTCGCCGCCCTGCCGTCCGACACCAAGGTCTATTCCGGCCACGAATACACCGCCGCCAACGCCAAATTCGCCCTGACGATCGAGCCGGACAACACCGCCCTGCACGCCCGTATCCGCGATATCACCGGAAAACGCGCCGCCGGCATCCCCACCGTTCCCTCGACGCTGGCCGACGAACTGGCGACCAACCCGTTCCTGCGCGCCGCGATTCCATCGGTAAAAACCGCCCTCGGCATGACGGATGCCCCCGACGCGGCCGTGTTCGCGGAAATACGCAAACGAAAGGACAGTTTTTAGACATATCGTCCCATCACGACCGTTTTACACAGGTTTTACGCAATTTCCCCTTGAACGTATGGCCAAGAACACCGAAATTTATTGTATGCGGGATATCCCCGTCGTCTGTGGTATCCTCCGCAGGCATCAAGATTAAGGACACGAACATGCCGGCATTTTCCACCACGCTCGAGGCCGCCATCCATCAGGCACTTGCCACGGCGAACGCACGCAACCACGAACTGGCAACCCTCGAACATCTGCTTCTGGCGCTGACGGACGAACCGGACGCGGCGCGGGTGATGCAGGCCTGCGGCGTCAGCATCCCGACCCTGCGCAATGCCCTGACCGATTATATCGACAGCGAACTGGACTCGCTGGTCTCCGACATCGACGGCACCGAGGCCACGCCGACCACCGGTTTCCAGCGCGTCATCCAGCGCGCCGCCATCCACGTCCAAAGCTCGGGCCACCACGAGGTGCGCGGCGGCAATGTTCTGGTCGCCATGTTCGCCGAACGCGAAAGCCACGCCGCCTATTTCCTGCAAGAACAGGACATGACCCGCTACGACGCGGTCAATTTCCTTAGCCACGGCGTCGCCAAGGACCCCCGCTATGGCGAGGATCGACCGGTTCTCGGGGCTGACGACGTCCACGAAGGCAGCGCCGAACCCGAAAGCAAAAAAGAAGAAACCGCCCTTGAAAAATACTGCGTGGACCTGAATGCGAAATCCCGCGCCGGCGACGTCGACCCGCTGATCGGGCGCGAACACGAGGTAGAGCGCACGATCCAGATCCTGTGTCGGCGGCGCAAAAACAACCCGCTGCTTGTCGGTGAACCCGGCGTCGGCAAAACCGCCATTGCCGAGGGCCTCGCCCGCAAGATCGTGGACGAAGAGGTCCCCGAGGTGCTGGCAGAAACCACCATCTTCTCGCTCGACATGGGCGCATTGCTCGCCGGCACCCGCTATCGCGGCGATTTCGAGGAACGGCTGAAGGCCGTGATGAAGGAAATGGAAAACCACGACAACGCCGTGTTGTTCATCGACGAAATCCACACGGTGATCGGTGCCGGCGCGACCTCGGGCGGGGCGATGGATGCCTCCAACCT
>CAZDLV010000162.1:0-5569 GCA_964506345.1 uncultured Rhodobacterales bacterium
GTGTGAATATCTTTTTCTCGGGTGACTCCGTCACCCTGACGATTTTTTCGTAGGTCAGCCCGCGCAGGGCTGAAAATGCGTCCAGCAGTTCGTCGGCGCCTTCGGCATAGACCGGAATCACCAGCGAGCCGGTGGCATGCCAGAGGATCCAGTTCCGGTCGCTTTGATCGCCCGGCATGGTGGACAGTTGCAGGCGGAGCAGCGTGTCGAGGTCGACCTCGCCGCCGCGATCGTCGGGGGCGAAATAGGTGATCTGGCGTTCGCGCACCTCGACAATACCGGGACCGGAGATTTCACGCCGCAGCAGCGCGCGCAGATAGGCGATATAGAGCAACCCGCCGACGACGCCGGCGAACAGCAGGCCGATGGCGCCGGAAATCCAGCTGGACTGGCGATAGGCCTGCCACAGGAACCAGAGCGCAAAACCGAACAGCACGGCAATTGACGCCGGTTCGCGCCAGCGTTTCAGGGTTTGAACGGCCTCGGGTCGGAACAGCGGCATGGGAATCCTTTAGAATACAGTGATAGTGTAGTGGCCGGTTTGCCGAAAGCCAATGGCGCGGTAGGCCCGCGCCGCCGCGTCGCCCGAGGCAAACAGGATGGCGCGGGTCACGCCGGTTTTGCGTGCCGCGTCCAGATGCAGGGCGACCGCAAGGCGGGCATAGCCGCGGTGGCGAAATTCCGGCGGCGTATAGACCCCGCCGACCTGCACCATATCCGGCAGTTCGGCATTGAACGCGGTTTTGGCCACGACCTTGCCCTTGTGGACCAACTGGCGGGTATTGCCGCGTTTCAGGGTTGCGAGGACTTCTTGCCTGACCTCGGCGCGGGCGTCCGGTCCTGCCTGCATCAGGCCGGTTTCCAGACGGTATTCATAGGTCCAGTCCAGCAGCCGCGCCATGTCCACGCCGCAGGCCTTGCGCAGGGTTGCGCCCCTGATCATCGGGATTTGCAGATCGGCGAGGTCGAGGGCAAACATCGGTTCGTTGTCGTCAAACTTCGCCGCATGATCCGCCAGCCCGAGCGCCGCACGCATTTCCGCCACCATGCCGCTTTCACCCAGAAATCCGGCAACCCCGTCCACATCGATGTTTTCCCGCATGAAGCCCGCGATTTCGGCGATACCGTCATCCGCCTGCACCATCACCATACCGGAACTGGAAATCGCCCCGACCCCGACAATCTGCGCCCCGCGTTCCCGCAGGAAATAGCGCATGGCATGGTTGTGGTCGCGTTGCCCGATACCGTGGTTTTGCAGGTTCGCGCGCATGAACATGCAGGTATCGGCGTGTTCGTGCAGAAATGCGGCCAGTTTCGCAGCGTCTGCGGGCGTGGCTTCGTGGATACGGGTTTTCATGTCCAGTCCCCCAGCACGCTTTGCCACAGGGTGATCGCCGCCACCGCCGCCGTATCCGCCCGCAGGATGCGCGGGCCGAGGGTGACGGGCGTGACCTGCGCCATGCCGCGCAGGCGCCCGGTTTCCCCGGGGGCAAAGCCGCCCTCGGGGCCGATGATGATCGCCCATTTGCCGCCCGTCTTGCCCGCCAGCGCCTGCGCAGCGGGCAAGGCATCGCGGCTTTCGTCGCAGAACATCAATTGCCGCTCCGTCGGCCAGTCGTCCAGCAAGTCGTCGAATTTTACCGGTTCGGCCACCGTGGGCACAAAGGTGCCGCCGCATTGTTCGGTGGCCTCCAGCGCGTGGGCTTGCAGACGCTGGACGTTGACCCGCTCGTTGGTGAAACGGGTCCGGCAGGGGATCATCCGCGCCGCGCCCAGCTCGGTGGCCTTTTCGACGATAAACGCCGAGCGCGCCTTCTTGATCGGCGCGAACACCAGCCACAGATCGGGCGGCAGGCGCAAGGGGCCGGTTTGCTCCACACAGGCCAGCGCGCCGCCGCGTTTGTTGGCGTTGCTCACCCCGGCCAGCCATTCGCCATCCTTGCCGTTGAACACCAGCACAAAATCGCCAACCTTCTGGCGCATCACCGCAAACAGATAGTTGGATTGCTCTTTGTTCAGGGTAATCCCTTGCCCTGCCCCCAGCGGAGCCTCTACAAAGAGCCTGATTTTTGCGCGTTCCGTCATGGGGTCCTCACGAATGAATTCCGATAAACATATCCCCGAAACCGACCCGGATGGAAGGGTCGCCGACGCGGTTTCGCAAAACTGGGTCGACACATTGGCCCCGCGCCGGAGCCGCCCCTATCTGCGCCTGTCGCGCGCCGACCGGCCGATCGGCACATGGCTGTTGCTGCTGCCCTGCTGGTGGGGGCTGGCGCTGGCGGTGGCGGCCGATCCCGCAGGCGGGTCATGGTTCGACCTGTGGATTGCGCTCGGCAGTGCCATCGGTGCGTTTCTGATGCGTGGTGCGGGCTGCACATGGAACGACATCACCGACCGCGATATCGACGCCAAGGTGGCGCGCACCCGTTCGCGGCCGATCCCGTCGGGGCAGGTTTCGGTGAAAAAGGCGCTGGCGTGGCTGGCGGTGCAGGCGCTGGTGTCGTTTGCCATCCTGCTGACGTTCAACACCGCAGCGATTATCCTTGGCATTGCGGCGCTGCTGCCGGTGGCGATCTATCCTTTTGCCAAGCGGTTTACATGGTGGCCGCAGGTGTTTCTGGGCATCGCCTTCAACTGGGGTGCGCTGCTGGCATGGACGGCACATTCCGGCAGCCTCGGCTGGCCTGCGGTGTTGCTGTATCTGTCGGGTATTGCATGGACGTTGTTCTATGACACCATCTATGCGCATCAGGACAAGGACGACGACGCGCTGATCGGGGTGAAATCGACGGCGCGGCTGTTTGCCGGCAATACACCGCGATATCTGTTTGTTTTCATGGTGCTGGCGGTGGTTTTGATGATGCTGGCCGGGATTGTCGCGCTGGGCGGGCTGACGTCGCCGGTGCCGGTGTTGCTGGCGATTCTGGCGGCCTGGTCCTTCGGGTTGCATATGTTCTGGCAAATGCGCCGTCTGGATATCGACGACCCGGCGGTGTGTCTGGATCTGTTCCGGTCAAACCGCAATACTGGGCTGATTCCCGCCGGTATTCTGGGAATCGCCGCCCTGCTGTAACTTTGGCGAACGCGCCCTTGCCCCGCGCCGCCCGATCGCATAGAAAAATTCGCAGAATTGCAACATCGAGGTCCCATGCGCCCTGCCGCCATCGCTTTTGCCGTCGCCGGTTTTCTAGTCAGCGCCGCCGCTGCCGCAGTCGTGGCGAATTATGCGGTGAACGAACTGGAACAAACCACCGAACGGTTGACCAAATCCGCCCTCGTGGCATCCGGGCAAGCCTGGGCCGAGGTGAAGGCCGACGGCACCATGGTGATGCTGAGCGGCACCGCGCCGGACGAGAAAAAGCGCCTGCGGGCGCTGGATGCCATCACCACCGTTGTGTCGTCGAGCCGGGTGATAAACCGCACAGATGTGGCCGAAAGCGTGCCGGTCGTCGCCCCCGATTTCGCGCTGGAGATTTTGCGCAACGGCAAGGATGTTTCGCTGATCGGGATCACACCCGATATCGGCGCCGACGATCCGATCCACACGGCGATCGCAAGCATCGCCGATGTGTCGTTGATCGATATGCACGAGCCGACGAAATGGACCGCCCCTGACGGCTGGATCACCGCGCTGGATTTCGGCGGGCGTGTCATGGCGGAAATGGAACGGGCCAAGATCAGCATCCAGCCCGGAACGGTAAGCGTGACCGCCGTTGTAACAACCGACGCCGAGAAAACCGCGCTGACCAAGATGCTGTTGCGCCAGCGGCCGGAATCCGTGGTGCTGACCATGGATATCACGGCGCCGCGCCCGATATTCTCGCCGTATTCGCTGACGTTTACCATGGACGCTGACGGGGCGCGCCTGAAATGCCAGACGCTGACGCTGGACGGGGCGAAAACCATATTGGCGGCGGCGCGTGAAAAAGGTGTGCCGATCACCGCCGGATGCGATATCGGGCTGGGTGCGCCGACCGACAACTGGGCGGATATTGCCGTGGCCGGTTTCACCGCCGTGGCCGAAATGGGCGGCGGGGAACTGGCGATGCAGGATTCGGGTATTACCCTGATCTCCCCCGAGGATTTCGACGCGGACCGGTTTGCCGCCATCGCGGATACCTTTCAGGCCACCCTGCCGGATGCCTATATCCTGCACCGTGTTCTGACCAAAAAGCCGGTGCCGGACGATGTCGTCAACCGGCCGTGGTTCAGTGCGCGGCGCACCACCGATGGCGGGATTATCCTGCGCGGGGTGATTGTCGACGATATTTCGCGCCAGACCCTGACCGCCTATGCCGACGCCGGGTTCGGATACGGCAAAACCACCGACAAGACCGAAATCGCCGATTTCGCGCCGCATGGCTGGACGGCGCGCCAACTGGTGGCACTGGATGTGCTGGACCTGCTGGATACCGGACAGGTCGCCGTTACCGAAGAGGCGGTGACTGTGACCGGCAAGGGCACGCTGGACAACCTGAAAAGCGAGATCAAGACCCGTCTGGAAAAAGGCTTCGGGGCCGACGCGCGCTTTGCCATCAATGTGGAGCAGGTGGCCCCCGACCCCGTGGTCACCGCACCGCCCGACCCGAAAGTTTGCGAATCCGATATTGCGGCGCTGCTGGCCAAAAACCGGATTTTGTTCGCACCTTCGTCCGCCATGATCGAACCGGATTCCGAGCCGACGATTACCGCGATTGCCAAAATCCTGAACCGGTGTCGCGACGCATGGT
The DNA here is from genome assembly GCA_964506345.1 of uncultured Rhodobacterales bacterium. Lineage (GTDB taxonomy): Bacteria > Pseudomonadota > Alphaproteobacteria > Rhodobacterales > Rhodobacteraceae > NORP23. Next base: position 4,734 of record CAZDLV010000162.1, read on the forward strand.
TTGAAATCGGCGGGCATACCGACAGCAAGGGCAGCGAGTTGCTGAACAAGAACCTGAGCCAGTCGCGTGCCGATGCGGTGCTGGACGCCTTGCTGGCGCGCAACCTGCTGTTTGGCGATCTGACCGCTGTCGGGTATGGCGAGAGCCAGCCGATCGCCGACAACGCAACCGAGGAAGGCCGGCAGAAAAACCGCCGCATCGAATTCAAGCTGCGCGAGGGCACGCCGGAACAGGCCGCCGCCAATGCAGAAGCCGCGCGAACCGCAGCGGAACAGGCCGCCGCCGATCTGGCCGCTGCCCGCCCCGCGACGCCGCTGCGCCGGCCGTCGGACCTGAAAATCATCACCGTGGATATTCCGCAAAATCCCACATCGGAGGCAACAAATGGGCAGAACTGAGTTAACCCTGATTATCGGGTCGGCGCTGGTCGTCGCCGTTATTATCGGATGGGGGCTGCGCTGGTTCTATGACCGGATGCGGACAACCGGCCCGATGGCCTCTGACGAAGTTGTGGCGCGCATGCGCGAGGCCGAAGCCACCTGCCGGCAAGCCGAGGAGGCCCTGGCCGAGGCGGTGCGCACGGCGCGCAATACCGAAAGCCAGTTGCAGGCCGAACTGGAAGCCGCGATGGCCGGTCTGGGCGGCGCGCGGCGCGAGGCCGAGGCATGGCAACACGAAGCCGACGCCTGGCGCGCCGAGGTCGAGGAGTTGCGCGGCAAAGCCGGCGGCTGAGCGGTGGCCGGTCGCGCCTGGGGCGGTGACCCGTAAACCCCGCGCCGCCCTAGGTGTTTGATCCCAGGGTTTGATGGTGCGATCCTTTCGTTGGAATGGAAGGA
>CAZDLV010000163.1:0-5517 GCA_964506345.1 uncultured Rhodobacterales bacterium
TTTCGCGCCGATGACGCTGCGCGCGCCGGATTAATGGGTCCTGACCCTAGGTCACCGCCCTAGTTTCCGGCGGGCGGAGTTGCCGGTGCCGTGCTTGCCGGCGCGGATGTTGCCGGCGTTGTTGGCGTAACAGGCGCCGGCGGTGTTGCCGGTGCATCGCTGGGAACCGGCGGCAGCAGGGTGTCGGCGGTCGGCGCCGCGGTGGGCGACACGTCGGCGGCCGGAACCGTGGTTTCAACGCCAAGACGGTCCAGAACCGAGTTCTGTCCGGCCTTGTTGGCGGCAATCACCGTCAATGTCAGGCTGGTTGCCATGAAACCCACGGCCAGTATCCACGTCAGCTTGGTCAGCGCGTTGGCGGCCGCACGCCCCGATACCGCACCATCGCCGCCGCCCATCCCGAGGCCGCCGCCTTCGGAGCGTTGCAACAAAACGGCGCCAATCAGCGACAGCGCCAGAATCAGGTGGATTGATAGGACAATATTTTCCATGACCTGCGTCTCTTTTTCATAAATCCGGGCGTCCAAAACGGACGGTCGGCACCTTCTAGCGAAGTTGGGCGGGGATGTCGAATGGAAAACGGCGCGTCGGGTCGCGATTTGCCGCCCGCATCCGCATTATTCCGCCACAGGTGCCGGATCATCGCCCTGCGCCGGATTTACCGGCGGTTTTTTCGACCAGTCCACGTCCTCGGGCGGCAAACCTGCCGCCTTGCGTGCCAGCCTGCGATCCCGCCGGATCGGGTGGTTTTTCGGCAGGAACACCACCACCAGCGCCGTATAGGATCCGCGCGCCATCCAGATGCGCAGGGACAGCAACGCCGGTGTCACGATCAACGTCATAAAGGTGGCAAACCCCAACCCGAACACCACCGCCGTCGCCAGCTGTTTCCACCACAACGAGGTCGGCGTGTCGATGGAATAGCCGCCGTTGATGAAATCCAGCGACAGGCCGAACATCATCGGTGTCAGACCGGCCATCGTGGTGATGGTGGTCAGCAGCACGGGGCGGATACGGGCCTCGGCCGTGCGGGTGATTGCCTCCAGTTTCGGCATGTATTTGCTGAACTCCTGATAGGTGTCGATCAGCACGATATTGTTGTTCACCACAATCCCCGCCAGCGCCACGATGCCGACGCCGGTCATGATGGTGGAAAACGGCTGTTGCATGACCATCATGCCCAGCAGCACACCGGCGGTGGACAGCACCACGGCCACCAGCACCAGAACGGCATTGTAGAACGAATTGAACTGCATCAGCAGGATAATGAACATCAACGCCATCGCCGCCACACCGGCCCCTTGCAGAAAGGCCAGCGATTGCGCCTGGTCCTCGGCGTCACCGACAAATTCCCAGGTAACCGAATCCGGCAACGGTTTGGCGCTGTTCAGCCAGCCGGTGATGGTGGCGATCCGCTCGTTTGCGGTGATCTGCACAATCGATGTATTTCCGCTGGCATCTGTTACCTGTTTCGTCACCCCGTCGGCCACACCGGCCAGCACGTCGAAATAGCGCAAATTGTCGGTGCGCTTGATCTGCGCCAGACGCGGCACCGGCTCGCGGGTGACGAAATTCGCCAGCGGGATCAGCCCTTGCGGTGTGCGCACGCGCAAGGTGTCAAGCGTCGAAAGCACCCGGTCGCGGGCCGGGAACCGCACACGGATAGAAACCTCGTCGTTGGAACTGTCGGTGCGCATGGTGCCCAGTTCCAGCCCGCGCGTCACCAGTTGCACCATGCCGCCGATATTGGCGACATCGGTGCCATAGCGACCGGCCTTTTCCACATCGACCGCAAGCTTCCAGTCGATACCGGGCAGCGGCAGGGTGTCGTCGATACCGGTCAGCCCGTCCAGCGTTTCGTAATAGGCGCGCACGGTGCGGGTTGCCTGCAACAGGTCCTGCCAGTTGTTGCCCTTCAGGCGCAGATGCACGGGTTTGGCCGAGGCCGGTCCCATGGTCTGTTCCAGAATTTCCACCTTGATCCCGGGGATTTCGGCCAGTCTGGCGCGCACTTGCCCGAGGATATAGTTGCCGTTGCCCTTGTCGCCCCATTTGTTGCGCACATCCCACGGTGCCAGTTCGATCTGCACCTGCCCGATGGCGTCCTGCGGTGCCGTGGCCCCGCCGGTGTTCTGGTTCAGCCCGCCCGATCCGGCAAAGGCGAAAATCGATTCAACGCCGCGCACGGTGACAATCGCGTCCTCGACCTGTCGCACCATGCGGTCTTCTTCGGCCAGCGACAGGTTTCCGCGGGCGCGCACAAAGGCAATGGCGCGTTCGGGTTCGGTGTTGACGAAAAACTCGGTCCCGAGGTTGTTTTTCTGGTAGGTGGTGAAAATCCCGCCAATCAGCAGCGCCGTCAGTATGATCGAGACGACCGGCATCACCGGATTGCCGGAAATGAAATGGATGATATGCCCGAACCAGCTCCGTTTATAGGCGGTTTGCCCCAGCACCGGCGGCTTGTGCTTTTTCAGCGCGTGGATGGAAACCGACAGCGCCATCATCGCCACCGTCACCACGACCGATCCGGCCAGCAGGCCGGCGCTGGCGGTCATGAACACGCCGCCCGCTGCCAGCCCCGTTGCCGCAACCACCAGCAGCACGCGCGCCGTGAACGGCAATTTATCGTGCAGGAATCCGGACCAGATTTCGAAGCGGCGCGAAATGCGGCCGGCCAGCCCGCCAACCACCGGCAGGAAAATCAGCGCCACCACCAGCGAGGCGGACAGCACGAAAATCAGTGTCACCGGCAGGTTCCGCATGAATTGACCGGGCAGGCCCGGCCAGAACAGCATCGGCAAAAATGCCGACAGGGTCGTTGCCGTGGACGAAACAATCGGCCAGAACATCCGCGTTGCCGCGTGGCGATAGGCGCGCATCGGGCCGATGCCGCGCCCGATTTCCTGGTCGGCGTATTCAACCACCACGATCGCCCCGTCCACCAGCATTCCGACGGCCAGAATCAGCCCGAACATCACGATGTTGGATATGGAAATCCCCATCAGCGCCAGCAAGGCGAAGGTCAGCAGGAACGAGGTCGGGATGGCAAACCCGACCAGCAACGCCGATTCAATGCCCAGCGAGGCCAGCACCACGATCATCACCAGCGCGATTGCCGTCAACACCGAGGCCTCCAGCTGTTTCACCATGTCCTCGACGTTTCTGGAATTGTCCATCGACACGTTGACCTTGATCGCCTGGCGCATGTCGGCGGGCCATGCGGCGGTCACGTCGGCCACCACCTGGCGCACCTCTGCCACCGTGTCGATCAGGTTGGCGCCCTTGCGTTTGACGATTTGCAGCGCCACGGTCGGCTGCGTGTTATAGCGCGCGGTGCCTTTGGCATCCTCGAACGTCAGGCGGATATCGGCAAGCTGGCCGAGGGTGATGACGCTGTCGCCATTGCGTTTGACCGGCAGGTTATAGACATCCTTGGGGTCTTTGAAAGCCGAGGGGATCTTGATGGAATAGGCGCCGGCGCCGACCTCTACCTCGCCTGCCGCGATCAACTGGTTGTTGTTGCGCACCACGGCCAGCAACTCGCCTGCGGTGACGTTGTAGGCCTCCATTTTCAGCGGGTCGATCAGCACTTCGAGCATCTCGTTGCGTTGTCCGGTCAGACCGGCCTGAAGCACGCCCTGCACGCCTTCGACGCTTTTTTGCAAATCCTTGGCGACGCGCAGCATGGTGCGTTCCGGCACGTTGCCCGACAGCGACACCACCAGTACCGGAAATTCGGAAAAATTGATCTCGTTGATCGAATACTGGCCGACATCGGCGGGCAGCGAGGATTGCGCCGCCGCCACCTTGGCGCGCACATCGGCCAGCACCGCATCGCGGTTCCAGTCCAGCGGGAATTCCAGCACGATACCGGCATAATTCTCGGCGGCGGTGGCGCTCAGGCGTTTCAGGCCTTTCACGTCCGACAAGGCGGTTTCCATCGGCCGCACCAGCAGTTTTTCGGAATCCTCGGCCGAAATTCCGGGGTAGGGGATCGACACAAACAGATAGGGGACATCGATGTCCGGCTCGCCCTCTTTGGGCAGGGTGAAATAGGCATAGACGCCGGTGATGATCGACAGGGCCACCAACGTCAGGATCAGGCGGACGTTATGGCTGGCCCAGGCAACGATCCCCGTCATTTTGCGGCCTCTTGCGGTGTCGCGACAATGGGCGAACCGTCAACGACAAAGGCCTGCCCGACCACGATCACATCGGCCGTGTCCGGCAATCCCTTTATCCACAAGCCGTTTTCTGTGTCGCGCAGGATGGTCACGGGCACAAACCGCGCGACGCCGTCAACGGCGATCCGCACACCCAGCGCGCCGGAGTCATTCAGGACCAGCACGTTGTTGGGCAGCAGATGCGCGGTCTCGCTGGCCAGTTGCACGACGATTTCGGCGGTCTCGCCATCGCGGATCGACAGGTCGGGGTTGGCGACGGTCACTTCAACACGGAAGGTGCGCGTGACAGGGTCCGAGGCCCGGGCCAGAAAGGTGACCTTGCCGGTGACCTGACGTCCCGAAACCAGCCGCGCACCGGCGCGCGCGCCGATGGTCAGGCGGTTTATGTCCTGTTCGGTGGCAAATCCGACCAGCCGGATTTCATCGAGCGCGATGATTTTTGCACACAGTCCACCGGGTTGCATCAGGCTGCCGATTTCGGCGGTGTCGGTTTCCAGCGATCCGGCAAAGGGCGCGGTGATTTCCAGATTGGCGATGTCGCGCCGGATCCGTTCCACGCCTGCCCGCGCCGCCTCCAGCCCCGCGTTGGCGGCGACCACGGCGTTTTGCGGTCCGAAGCCGCCTTTGGCAAGTTCGGCGGCATTGTCGGCGCTGACCTGCGCATTGGCCAGACGGGCCTCGGCCTCGGCCAGTTGTGCGGGGCGCGCGCCCGGGTCAAGACGGCACAGCACCTGTCCGGTGGCGACGCCGGTGCCTTTGGCGAGCGGCGCGGATATCACCCGCCCCGAGGTTTCGGCCCGCACGTCGATCCGCCGCGCCGCCTCGGTCCGGCCGCGCAACACGATGCCGTTCTTTACCTCTTGTGCCACGGAATGGCGCACGACCACGGAAATCGTGTTGCCGGTATCGGCGGTATCCGTTTGCGCCGGTGCCTGCGTTGTTGCCGCGTCGGTTCCGTCGCCCAGCCATGCCCGCACCATGTCGCGCTGCATCACCACGAAATACAGGGCAATGGTCACGGCAACAGCCGTCAAAATCGGAAAAATGCGCATATGTGGCTCCGGCAAAACATGGATACAATCGCGCTTTATCTAAGGAGAGTTGCCGGTGAACACAATAACCCGCCGACAGACTGCCCCGACGTCCGGTGCCGTCGGGTGCCCGGACCGGCGCGGCAATTTCTGGCGGATGACCCGCTATTGCCCCTTGGCTTGCCAAACGGTTGGCGATATCGTGCGCGCCAAGCAACCGGAGAAGACCATTGAGCCATACTGATTCCTTTATCGAGGAAGTGACCGAGGAAGTCCGCCGCGACAAGCTGTTCGCGTTT
>CAZDLV010000164.1:0-4243 GCA_964506345.1 uncultured Rhodobacterales bacterium
ACACTCCCTTGCCCGCGGCCCACCTTCGCGCCATGAACAAACTGCTTTGCCAGCTCGACGCTGTCGTTCCCTTTGCCCCGATCCTGCGCCGCGCTGTCCATGTCGGCACCGGCGGCCTCTGGCCTGCCATTCTGCTGCGCGCCCTGCCGCTGACCGGGCTTTTCCTGTGGATCGCCGTGCAATGGCCGCTGTTCGGCATCCTTGTTTATGCGCTGCTGCTGGTCCCGCTGGCCGCATGGCACCACATCACCGTCAACGGCATCACCGGCCTTGCCGACCGTGCCGGAGTGCTGCTCTGGTATTTCACGGTGATCCTGACCGGCGCCGGCGGTCTCTGGCTGTTCGTGGCAGGACTGGCGGGGATCGCCCCCCTGCGGCCCGAGGCCCTGATCCTCGGCCTCGCGGGCCTCGCCACAATCAAATACCGCTCGTTTGCCCCGATCGTCATCATCGCGCAGCTTGTGGTCTGGAGCGCCCTTGTCGTGACCTCCGGCGAAAAACTCCTGCTGGTCCTGATGCCGGTGCTGACCGCAACCCTGCTCGCCACCCTGCTAAAACCGCGCGGTTTGTAACCACCGCGCGGCGCTACTTGTCGAAAGCCTTGCAGCCCGCTGCCTTGAAAAAGGCCCGGTGTTCGTCGGTCAGGAACCCCTTGCCACTGGCCAGTTGCAACAGGATCATCGCCCCGCCCGAGTTCACCTCGATAACAATCGGACCATCCGGCGTCAGCGCGATATCCAGCGACTGGTATTTCAGCGGATGAAACAGATTGACGGTCTGGCGGTTGACCTCCAGCACCTCGGCCCAGAACGGCAGGGTTTCCCCGACCAGCGGTTTGCCCGATGCCGGATGGGTCGTGTGACGCTCCACCTCGTGCGCCTCGCCGGTCAGGGCACTGGTGATCTCGCCGGTTGTCACGTCCACGTTGCAGACGATATTGCCCTTGCGCCAGTAATTGTCGGCGATGTTGTCGTTCGCCGGAATTTTCAGAACCGCGAAGGGGGTTTTGATGCCCTCGTCCGTGATCAGGTTCTGCACCCGTATCGTCGCGGTATAGGGGGTGAATTCGCGAATGAAAGCATGGTTTTCAATCAGCGGCTGCAACAGATAGGCGACGTCTTTCACCGTGTCCGAAAGGAATGTCTCGTAAGGCACCGATTCGCCGCTATGGGTCTGCACGCCCTGATCGTCGGCCCCCGTAATCACCACCGCGCCGAAACTTGCATTGGCGCGCACCGGTTTCATGAACAACGGAAAACCGACCCCCGAGGTCAGAAACCCCTTCAGATCTGCGGCGGTTGCCAGCTTTTGTCCCGGGCCGTAGCCGCGCGGGCTTTTGTCGATCACCGCCAGATTTTGCGGCGTGGCAATCCCGCCCTTTTCCAGAATGGTCGCCGCCAGCCATTTATCCTCGGCGGCACCGAACCATGCCATGTCGTTCACCTCGGCCACGATCTGCCAGTGGAAACTCTCGGAAACGAAGCGGGCTTTTTCCTCGGGTGTATACCGTTCCGAATCATAGAGCTGATAGGTGATGTATTCGGTGATCGACAACTTGCCCGGACCTTTGCTCAGGCGCCAGAACTCTTTGCCGATCTCGATGGCGCCGCGCCCGCTTTTCTTGGCGGCATAGGCGATTCCCTCGCCGGCACTGATTGTTATCGGGTTGTAACCTTCGGTGGGGATATCCTGATAGGCGTCGATCTTGGCCACGTTTGCGTCCTTTTATATTCGCGAGTCTCTGCGCGACAGTATTAGGGAATTTTCAATCGCAGACCAGAATTTATTTCCTGCGCGCCACAAAAAAGGCGGGCCGCCGGACCCGCCTTTTCACGCCGTTCGCAAAACCCTAGTTGGTGTTCAGGATCGCGTCGCTGGTATAGATATAGTCGTCGCCACCGGCCAGCGAGTGACAGGCAATACAGCCCTTGTCCGCCCCTTTGGCCACACGACCGGCCAGTGCCATACCCTTGCCGTTTTTGTCCAGCGTGCCGTCGGGCAGGAACTTCGCCCAGAACCAGTCCTGGTTTTCGGAATCATAGCCGGCCTCGCGGCGGAACATCACGGTGATGGCGCCCAGATGTTTGGCCGGTTCCATCTGCACCTGTTCCATGGTGACACCCTGCGGCCCGTAGTTCCGCTTGACGATCAGATCGCCGGTCCAGCCGTTGATCGTGCCTTTGGCGTAAAATGTTTCCAGCATCATACCGTGCGGATCCGTGCCCTCGTAGGGAACCGTCGAAATCGCGTTCGGTCCGGCCAGATTGGACGCGGTCATCACATCCCACAACAGTTGTGCATATTCGGTATCATCAGGATTTCCGAACGGCATTCCCTGTGCCGAAGCAATGGATACCGGCGACGCCAAAGCGCCGACCAGCACCAACCCTGTTATAAATTTTTTCATCGTGTCCTCCGTTTTAACGATGCGGACACTCTAGCAAGTGCTTTCCGGTTGTGTGGTAAACTGTCGCACACGTCCATTCACAAAACCCGTGAGCAAATGTGAAATCATTGTGAACAGCGCCCCCTATCGACTCGCGGCGAAACCTGCGCAAATAGGGTCCGGCAACCACTGGATACCGCATGTTTTCTGTTTTTCCCGCCATCCTGCTGGCAATAACCCTTCCGGTTTCCGCCACCCCTGCGCCCGGTTCCGCCGTTCCTGTCGCCCCCGAAGGCGGGTTCTGTATCCACAACCAGTCGCCGGAAACCCTGTTTTTCACAGCAGACGCCAGCCCGTTCGGGCGCGTGTCGGCCATGCTCGACCCGGGCGCCACCCTCTGCACCCCTGCCTATACACCGCCCAAAGGCGGCGTTGTCAGCGTTTACGCCAACCCCGAAGCGGTCGAGGGATGCTCGCGGCTGGCCAAGGCCGGCACCGTGACGGTTCTGAAAGAATATGCCGAGTTCGACCGTTGCACATGGGGCGAGCCAACCGGGTGATCGTCGCGCGCGCGGCACGACCGGGTGATCGTCGCGCACGCGGACGAACGGTGCAAATCGCCGGTTTCGCGGGGAAAGCGGCCGATATTGCCGGAAAATCCTTGCGCTTGGCCGCGTGATCGTATTTCTGTGCGCCTAGCGCAACCAACCGGAATATAGTCTCGTGCCCCATCGCCTGCCCGCCACCCAGATACCCGAACTGACGGTCGTTGTGCCTTGCTATAACGAACACGACAACGTCGCCCCCATGGTCGCGAAACTGGAAACCGCGCTCGACGGGATCGCATGGGAGGTGGTGTTCGTCGATGACGACAGCCCCGACGGAACCGCCGATGCTGTGCGCACACTGGCCGCGGAAAAGCCCTATGTCCGCCTGTTGCACCGGATCGGGCGGCGCGGGCTGGCCGGCGCCTGTATCGAGGGGATACTCTCCTCCACCGCGCCACTGGCTGCGGTCATCGACGGCGACCTGCAACATGACGAAACCAGACTGGCGGAAATGCTGCAACGCTTTCGCGACGATGCCGGTCTGGATCTGGCAATCGGCTCGCGCAATGTAGAGGGCGGCTCGGCCGGCACCGGCCTGTCGAGCGTGCGCAAATGGGGCAGCGATCTGGCGACCTCGCTGGCGAAAAAACTGCTGCGCATCACCGCCAGCGACCCGATGAGCGGCTTTTTCATGGTGCGCCGTCAAAGCTTCAACGCCATCGTGCTGGGCCTGCAAACGCAAGGGTTCAAAATTCTGGCCGACATGCTGTCCGCCAGCAAGGGCAAATGGAAAGTCACCGAGGTTCCGTATACCTTTCGCGAGCGCCAGCACGGCGAAAGCAAGATGGACAGTGCGGTCACGCTGGAATTCCTCGGGCTGCTGGCATCGCGTATGACCGGCGGCCTGATGTCGATCCGCTTCATACTGTTCGGTTTGGTCGGCGTGTCCGGCATTTTTGTGCAGCTGGCCATCGTCTGGCTGATGCTGCTGGCCCTGCCCGACCGTTTCGCACTGGCGCAAACCGCAGGGGTTGGCGTCGCCATGACCAGCAACTTTTTCCTGAACAACGCCCTGACCTATCGCGACCGCGCATTGCGCGGCGCCGCGATGCTCAAAGGGTTGCTGTCGTTCTATCTGGTTAGTGCCATCGGCGCTGTGGCCAACATCGGGGTGGCGGATCTGGTGTATTCCAACCTGCCCAACTGGGCCTTTGCCAGCATCGTCGGGGCCTTCATGGGGGCATTGTGGAATTTCCTTGCCAGTTCGCTGGTGACGTGGCGGGCGCGCTAGATGGTGGCAGGGCAGCAG
>CAZDLV010000164.1:4343-5515 GCA_964506345.1 uncultured Rhodobacterales bacterium
GCCCTGTATAACATCACCCCGTTTTTCGTGGTCTCCGGCGCTATGGCCGTGGTGCCGGACGGGCCGCTGGAACTGGGGCTGGCCTTTGCGATGCTCAACCTGCTGCGGGCGGCGAAAACCGGCGAAGCGCGGTTCTGGCTGCGGGTGGGGATCGGTCTGGCGGTGGCTTTTGCGTCCAAGTATCAGGCGGTGCTGTTTCCGCTGGCCGTGGTGCTTTATGCGCTGGCCACCCCGTCGGCGCGGGTCTGGTTCCGCCAGAAGGGGCCATATATTGCCAGCGCCGTGGCCCTGCTCGGGTTTCTGCCGGTGCTGGTGTGGAATGCGCAGAACGGCTGGATTTCCTTTGCCTTTCAGGGCGGGCGCGGCGGTTTCGGCTTCGATCCGCTGAATTTCGCGCGCATGGTTCTGGGGCAGATGCTCTATCTGTTGCCGGTCTCGGTTCTTGCCCTGCGCGCCATGCTGCGGGGGCTGAAAACGCCGGAACTGCGCCTGACCGCCTTTGTCGCCATAACCCCCGTGGCGGTTTTCAACCTGCTGTATCTGTTTACCTCCGACTCGCTGCCGCACTGGCCCATGTCGGGCTGGCTGTTCGCGCTGCCGCTGGCCGGTGTGCTGCTGGCCGCGCGTCCGGCGCCGCGCCTTGTGCCCGCGCTCGGGGTGCTGTCGTGGCTGCTGGTCGCGGCGCTGGCCGTGCAGGCGCGCACCGGCCTGTTCACCCCCGACCCGCCGCCCGCATGGGACCAGACGCGCGAGGTTTTCGACTGGCGCGCCCTGAAACCGGCGCTGGAACAGAGCGGCGCGCTCGACGGGGTGGGGCTGCTGGCCGCGACCGACTGGCAGGATGCGGGGATCGTTTCCACCGCACTCGGCGGGATCTATCCGGTGCGGGTACTGGACGATGCGCCGCACCATTTCGCCTTTATGTCCGGCCCGCGCACCGGCGGCAAGGGGTTGCTGCTGCGCCCTGTCTATGCCGCCGATACCGAAGCCGCTGCCGCCGAACTGCTGCGCATGGCCCGCGCCATCGACCCGCAGGCCCGCGCCCTGCCCCCCGTTGTGCTGAAGCGCGGCAGCACGCCCTATATCGCCGTTCTGCCCGTGTCGCTGGAATTCCCCGAGGGCGGTGACCCGTAAACCCCGCGCCGCCAGCGTGAATATCGCGAAATATCAGC
>CAZDLV010000165.1:0-5442 GCA_964506345.1 uncultured Rhodobacterales bacterium
ATCGTGCCAACGTTGACGTGCGGTTTCGTACGCTCGAATTTTTCCTTACCCATAATGCGTTTCCTTGCGCCAGAGAGGGGATTTCAGCCCCCGTGATTCATGCCGGTAATTCATGGGCGTGCAAATAATCGCTCGGACTGCATAAATCAACACATTTCAGAAGCGCTTCAGCTTTTCAGATTCATATCGGTAAGTTTGGCGTGTTCCTGCAGGGCAAAACGGTCGGTCATGCCAGCCAGATAATCGGCAATGACCCGCGCACGCTGCGCCTCGGCATCCTGTGCTGCGCGCTCCCACTCCGGCGGCAACATGCCCGGGTCGGCCATGAAAATCCCGAAAATCTCCTCGACGATCTTCGCCGCCTTGCGCCGCATCCGCCGCACGCTCCAGTGCCGATACATGTTTTCGAACAGAAAGGCACGGATCACCTTCAGATCGGCAAACAGCGTATCGGAAAACCGGATCACCGGCGCCCCCAGATCGCGGATATCCTGCGCCGATTTCGCGCCGCTGTCCTCCAGCCGCCCGCGGCTTTCGACCAGCACATCTTCCACCATCACCCCGAACACCCGTCGCAACGCCTCGTAGCGCCGCCGCTCCGCATCCAGACCGGGGTATTTCGCATCCACCTCGGCAAAACAGCGCCCGACAATCGGCAGGGCGCAAATATCCTCGACCGTGAACAGCCCCGCCCGCAGCCCGTCATCCAGATCGTGGTTGTTATAGGCAATGTCGTCGGCCAGCGCCGCCACCTGCGCCTCGGCGCCGGCATGGGTGTGCAACTCCAGATCGTGCCGCGCATTGTATTCCGCCAGCGCCACGGGCAACGCCCCCGTCACCGGCCCGTTGTGCTTGGCAATCCCCTCCAGCGTTTCCCATGTCAGGTTCAGCCCGTCGAAATCCGCATAGTGCCGCTCCAGCGAGGTCACGATCTTTACCGCCTGCGCGTTGTGGTCGAAACCCCCGAAATCCGCCATGCAGGCATCCAGCGCATCCTCGCCCGTGTGGCCGAAGGGCGTGTGCCCCAGATCATGCGCCAGCGCCACCGCCTCGGTCAGGTCGATATCCAGCCCCAGAACGCCGGCGATGGTGCGCGCAACCTGTCCGACCTCGATGGAATGGGTCAGGCGGGTGCGGAAATAGTCGCCCTCGTGTTCGACAAACACCTGCGTCTTGTGTTTCAGCCGCCGCCAGGCGCTGGAATGGATGATCCGGTCACGGTCCCGCTGAAAGGCTGTGCGGTGCGCCGAGCCGCCCTCGTCGAACAGCCGCCCGCGGCTTTGTTGCGGATCACTTGCGTAAATTGCGCGCATCATGCGGCTCCACTCTTGTTCCGGCGCCCTCTCGCGCCTACATTCCTGTCATTACAGCAATCAAGGACGGTCTGGAAGATGGAGCTTGCCCTACCCCCCAAAGTCACCGAACGCGCCTTTTCGCGCATTGCGGAGATCACCGAGGATGCCGAGGCCAAATGCCTGCGCGTCGCGGTCGAGGGCGGCGGCTGTTCCGGTTTCCAGTATGACATCAAACTGGACGCCCCGACCGACGAGGATCTGGTGATCGAACGGGACGGCATCAAGGTGCTGGTCGATCCGGTCTCGCTGCCGTTCCTGTCCAATGCCGTGATCGACTATTCCGAGGAACTGATCGGCGCGCGTTTCGTGATAGAAAACCCCAACGCCACCTCAAGCTGCGGCTGCGGCACCAGTTTCTCCATCTAACCCCCCATCCGGCCGATACGCGCCCGCATACCGGCGGCCACCGCGCGGCTCAAGCGCATCGGAAAATCCGCCGGATCGCGCCGCGCATAGCCGAAGGCCGCCGCCACATCCCAGTCCACCCGCGCATTGATCGCCGCCACAACATCGCGGGTCAGCCACGCCGCCCAGCCCTCGCGCGCGTAATACGCCGCAAGCTCCTCTGCCGAACGTGTGTCCTTGGTGGATCGCTCCAGCCGCGCGACCCGTTCGTGCGCCACGCCGAAGGCATCCAGCACCCGCATCACCTCCCGCTCCGGCGCTGCCACGAAATCCTCGAACCGCACGATCTCCACCGGCACGCCCTCCATCGCGAAATCCCGATAGGCGCGGTTCTTGCCGTTCCACAACTCCAGCGGCGACTCCAGCACCGCATCCATATTGTCCCGCCCCATAGTCAGCCACGGCCGCGCGACAAACTCCGCCAACGTCGCGGGCATCGGGCCGCGCAGGTGATAGGGATTCTTCGCCAGCGAGATCACCCACGAATAGGGATCGCGCACACAAAACATCAGATGCGCCCGTTTCGCCGCAAAGGCCGGATCGGGCACGATCCGCCCGTGTTTCCACATTTTCACCGGACAGGCCCGCGCAAAGGCCATATCGCGCAGCGCATCCCGGTAAACCGCCCGCCAGGGGGCGCCCATCGCCTCCACCTGCGCTTGCAGCCCCGCCAGTTCCGGCGGATCGGCCGGCCCGCCCTCGCCCGCCGGAAACAGCCGCACACCGGCCTGCGCCCGCATCATCTGTATCATCGCCCGCGTGCCGGTATTGCGTTCCCCCAACACACGGATAAATGTCTGCGTCCTGTCCATTTTCCCCGACTATCACTCAAAGGTTTCCAATTTCTTTTCTAGCCTTTATCAATGCTCCGAACCAGCAAAAGGACCGCGCGCCCCATGAAAATCGCCTCGTTCAACATCAACGGCATCAAGGCCCGCCTGCCAAACCTGCTCGACTGGCTGCAGGAGACCGCGCCGGACGTGGTGCTGCTACAGGAAATCAAGTCCATCGACGAGAACTTCCCCCGCGAGCCGATCGAGGATCTGGGTTACAACATCGAGACCCACGGCCAGAAGAGCTTCAACGGCGTCGCCATCCTGTCAAAACACCCGATCGAGGACGTGCAACGCGGCCTGCCCGGTGACGAGGCCGACGAGCAGGCCCGCTGGATCGAGGCCACCATCAACACCGTGCGCATCTGCGGCCTGTATCTGCCGAACGGCAATCCGGTGCCGGGGCCGAAATTCGACTACAAACTGGCATGGATGGAGCGCCTGCACAGCCGCGCGCAGGCATTGCTGAAATCCGAGGAAACCGCCCTGATGGCCGGCGACTACAACATCATCCCGCAGCCCGAGGACGCCGCACACCCCGACGACTGGTGGGGCGACGCCCTGTTCCGCCCCGAAAGCCTCGCGGCTTGGCGGAAAATCCTCAACCTGGGCTATACCGATGCCCTGCGCACGCTGAATGCCGCGCCCGATACCTATACCTTCTGGGATTTCCAGCGTGGCGCGTGGCAGCGCAACAACGGCATCCGCATCGACCATTTCCTGCTGACCCCGCAGGCCGCCGACCGGCTGAAAGACTGCCGGATAGACCGCGAGATGCGCGGCCGCGAGCGCCCCTCCGACCATGTGCCGATCTGGGTGGAACTGGAAATTTAGCCCACCGCCGAAATCACCGGTTGACACCGCCGTCGCCAGATTGGAAACCCGAGGTCCGAACACATAATGCGCCCGTCGCGCATGTGATTCTGTCAAGGAGAGACACATGGAAAGTTTTCTGGCGCTGGGATTTCTGGTCGGCATGGGCCATGCCTTCGAAACCGACCATCTGGCAGCTATCGGCACGTTGGCGTCCTCGGGCAAGGCCTCGCCGAAACGGCTGGCGCTGCTGGGGGCAAGCTGGGGCATGGGGCATACGACCACGCTGTTCTTCATCTCGTTGCCGGTAATCCTGTTCGGTGCAATCATCACCAAACGGCTGGCGGCAGGTATGGAATTCGGTGTCGGCATCATGTTGATCGGGCTGGGCCTGCACCTGTTTCGCAAATTGTGGAAGGCCCGCATCCATTTCCACGTGCATGACCACGGCGACGGCGTGCGGCATTTCCACGCCCACAGCCATCAGGGCGCCACTGTCGCCCATGAAAACGACCCGCACGAGCATACCCACAAGGGGTTCTCTTTCCGTGCCTATGCCATCGGGCTGGCGCACGGCGCCGCCGGCTCTGCCGGGCTGGTGGCGCTTGCCGCCGCTGCCACGCAGAACGCGATAACCGCGATGATTTATATTCTGGTGTTCGGCTTCGGCTCGATCCTTGGCATGGCTGCGCTGACTTTTGCCGCCAGCTGGCCGCTCAAAATCGCCGAATCGGCAGCGGCGCGCTTGTTGTTGGCTGTGCAGATCGGCGCCGCCAGCCTTGCTATTTTTATCGGGATCACGGTCATGACCGAGGCCGCGCCAATCATCTGGGGCGCCTAGCCAACCAGCACCAAGACCCAGACCACCAGCGCCACGATAATGGCGAAAAACACCATCGCGCTGCCGATGTCCTTGGCCTTTTTCGACAATTCGTGATGCTCGCCGCTGACACGGTTCACCACCGTTTCAATCGCCGTGTTGGCCAGTTCCATCAATACGATATTCCAGCTAAAGGCGACGACTACCGCCCGTTCCAGCCCGCTCAGGTCCAGGACAAAGGCCAGAACGGTGGCGACAATGGCGATGATGGTCCACTGTCGCATGCCTTCTTCGCTTTTCATCGCAGCGATAAAGCCTTGCGTCGACCAGATCACCGCGTTGGTGTTTCGCTGCAATATGTGTTTCACAAATTCCGTCATGGCGGCATGTTAACCAGCCGCACCGCCACTTGCCAAGCCCGCTTTGCGCTTGCTTTTCCCCGCCGTCCCGTGGCAAACCTTGCAGCAACGCAAACGCAAGAAGGAGATTGCCATGGCAACCGCCGCACTGAACAAAACCCTGACCGAGGAAATCTGGCACGCCGAGGGCGCCGCGCTCTGGGTCAAACGCGCCGTCATGGTCATTGCCGGCATCGCCATTCTTGCGCTGGCCGCCAAAATCAAGGTGCCGCTGTCCTTCACGCCGGTTCCGCTGACGCTGGGCACCTTTGCCGTGCTGACACTGGGCACGGCCTATGGCCCGCGCATGGGTCTGGTCACCATCATCGGCTATATGATTATCGGCGCGCTCGGCTTCGACGTGTTTTCCAAATCCTCGGCCGAGGTCAACGGCCTCACCTATATGCTCGGCTCCACCGGCGGCTATCTGGTCGGCTTCGTTCTGGCCACTGTTGCCCTCGGCTTCGGTGCCCGCCGCGGCTGGGACCGGAACGTGTTCACCATGGCGCTGATGATGCTGGCCGGCACGGCGCTCATCTACCTGCCCGGCGCGGCATGGCTGTCGCACCTTTACGGTTTCGACGCCTCCACCGCCTTTGCCAAGGGCGTGGCCCCGTTCCTGTTGGTTGACGCGATCAAACTG
Organism: uncultured Rhodobacterales bacterium; assembly: GCA_964506345.1. Classification (GTDB taxonomy): domain Bacteria; phylum Pseudomonadota; class Alphaproteobacteria; order Rhodobacterales; family Rhodobacteraceae; genus NORP23. The sequence continues at coordinate 5,268 of CAZDLV010000165.1, forward strand.
GCCCTAGCCGCCCTGATTGTTCCGGCGGTCTGGAAACTGGTCGGCAAGGCCCGCGGCTGATCCCGCCGGCAGAATGCAAAAGGGGCGTCCCCCTGGCTCCACCAACCACACTTCCATTGCATATATTTCAGTATCTTATTGATGCGCAAAGGTTTTGTTTTTTGCGTTTGCTACG
>CAZDLV010000166.1:0-5436 GCA_964506345.1 uncultured Rhodobacterales bacterium
GGCTTGTTTTTCCGATTCCTCAAGATCATTCGGGTAGTTGTGGCCGGTTCTTTTCAAATATACGCTGTTGAGCGCCCAGCTTAGCGTGCGCCCCGTATACTGGGTAATGCATTTATGGAATGAAAAGTGGAATTTCATGATTTCGGATGCCAAACATGTACTGCGATTTCGGGCACTAGAACCCCGTATGTTGCTGCATGTCAAGTTGTATGTGGGCAGGTCTTCCGGTGACGGCCAGTCCGGCCACAAGATGTTGATCGCGTCTGTTTTTCAATGATCTGTTGCGCCGGAACCTTGGTCGGCCACCGACATTATTTGTTGAAAAACTGCATGAATACGCTAGGATATGGCAAAAACGAACATCAGGCAGGAAACGTCGGGGCAGAAATCGTGCAAACACCGGATTATGACATATATCGGGAATTTCGCGATGGCGGGCAGTCGCGCAGAGCGGTGCATTGCGAAAGCATTTCCGCGCGCGCGCAGAAACAGGCATGGAGCCTGAATGCCGGTCACCATTATGACCTTAACCAGTTTTTCTGGGTGACACGCGGCGGCGGGCGGGCGCGGATTGACGGTGTTACGCACGGCTTCGGCCCCAATACCGCGCTGTTTATTCCCGATATGACCGTTCACGGGTTCGAGTTTACCCCCGGTTCCGTTGGCTGGGTTGTTTCGCTAAAACGCGACCTTCCGGTTTTATTGCCGCCGCGACCGGTTATGTGTTCGGTATTGCAGCCGACACAACAGGCATATCTGACCGCTGAATATTCCGCGCTGAATGCCGAATATACCGGCGACAACGCGGACCGCGACGAAGCCTTGCTGCATCATGCCGGGTTGCTGTCTATTCGCTACCGGCGGATGAAATCCGACGTGCTTCGGCAGGGGTTTTCAAAAGACAACGCCCGTCGCCGCATCATGCGCAAGTTTATCGAGCGGCTGGAAGAGCGGTTCAACAGCGACGATAGTGTGCGGGACTATGCCGGCGCCCTGTCCGTCACCACCACCCACCTGACGCGAGTGTGCCGCGAGACGACGGGCAAACCGGCGACCAAGCTGATACAGGACCGCACCATTCTGGAGGCGCGGCGTGCGCTGGCACATACGGATGCGCGGATCGCCAAGATTGCCGAGGATCTGGGCTTTCACAATCCGGCCTATTTCAGCCGCGTGTTCACCCAGCAGACCGGCAAATCGCCGCGCGCCTTCCGGCAGGAGACCCAGAAACACGCGCTTTCCAATCCCGCAGCGCGGCAGGTGATCTGATCGGCATTGAATTCGGGCGTGTGGTTTGATAGGTCGCAGGCAACTCCCCTCTGACGAAAGAGCCGCCCGATGATCCTGCGTTACTCCCGCCCCGAAATGGTCGATATATGGTCCGCCGCCAGCAAATTCCGCATCTGGTATGAAATCGAGGCACACGCCTGCGATGCACAGGCCAAGTTGGGCGTGATCCCCGAGGCCAGCGCCAAGGCGGTGTGGAAGGCCAAAGATGTGGAATTCGACGTGGCCCGTATCGACGAGATCGAGGCGGTGACCAAACACGACGTTATTGCCTTTCTGACCCATCTGGCGGAAATCATCGGCAACGAGGAAGCGCGGTTCGTGCATCAGGGCATGACCTCCTCGGACGTTCTGGACACCTGTTTCAATGTGCAGCTGGTGCGCGCCTCGGACCTGCTGATTGCGGATGTCGAAAATCTGCTGGCGGCGCTGAAACGGCGCGCCTATGAACACAAGGACACGGTGCGCATCGGGCGTTCGCACGGCATCCATGCGGAACCCACCACCATGGGGCTGACCTTCGCGCGGTTCTATGCGGAAATGGACCGGAACCTGAACCGCCTGAAAAAGGCGCGCAAGGAAATTGCCACGGGGGCTATCTCGGGCGCGGTCGGCACATTTGCCAATATCGACCCGTTTGTCGAAGAATACGTCTGCGAGAAACTGGGACTGGAGCCGGAGCCGATCTCGACCCAGGTGATCCCGCGCGACCGACATGCGGCGTTCTTTGCCGCGCTCGGCGTGGTTGGCTCCTCGATCGAGAATATCGCCATCGAGATCCGCCACATGCAGCGCACCGAGGTGCTGGAGGCCGAGGAGTTTTTCTCCAAGGGGCAAAAAGGCTCCTCCGCCATGCCGCACAAGCGCAATCCGGTGCTGAGCGAGAACCTGACCGGACTGGCCCGTCTGGTGCGCATGGCTGTGGTGCCGGCGATGGAAAACGTGGCGCTCTGGCATGAACGCGACATCTCGCACAGTTCGGTCGAGCGTAACATCGGGCCGGATACCACCGTGACGCTGGATTTCGCGTTGGCGCGCCTGACCATGGTGATCGACAAGCTGGTGATCTATCCCGACAACATGATGGCGAATATGAACAAGTTCCGCGGTCTGGTGCATTCGCAGCGCGTGCTGCTGGCCCTGACGCAAAAGGGGCTGAGCCGCGAGGACAGCTATCGGCTGGTGCAGCGCAATGCCATGCGGGTCTGGGAAGAAGGCGCCGACTTCATGACCGAACTGAAGAACGATCCCGAAGTCACGGCTGCGCTGAGCGATGCCGAGATCGAGGATAAATTCGACCTCGGCTATCACACCAGGCAGGTTGACACGATTTTCAAACGGGTGTTCGGGGAATAGCTATCCCCGCTGCTGGATGGCCTTCGATACCAGATAGGCCACCGGCAGCCCGAGCGCGCCACCGATGGCGGCGGCCATAATCACGTATCTGGCCGTGTCGTATCCGGTGACAAGCGCCACGATAATCATAATTCCGGCAAGGGTGGTTCCCGCCATCTCCTTTTTGTGCGAAATTTACAGTTGAAATTGGTAAATACCTTGATCTGCCTCAATTCCACACAAAAAAACCGGCCTATATTTCAAGGCCGGTTCCCGACAGTCGGAAAAATTTCCGCTCAGGTGTCGGTTTTGATCTGGTCGGCGGCAATGGCGGTCAGTTCGACCAGTTTCGCCCGCACCTCGTCGGCTGTTGCCTTGCCGGACATATCGCCGGCGACCTTGCGCACCACGTCCTCGTGTCCGGCTTCCTCGAAGTCGGATTTGATGACTTCGAGAACATAGGCATCCGCGTCGTCGCGGCCCAGCAATTCGGCAGCCCAGAGGGCGAGCAACTTGTTGGCGCGTGCGGCGATCTTGAATTTGGTTTCCTCGTCGTAGGCGTATTTGCTCTCGAATGCGTTTTCGCGTTCGTCAAAGGTGCTCATGAAATCTCTCCGTTGTTGATCGTTACCCTACAGATAACCTCTCCATGCGGGGTCATACAAGGGGCGGCGCGCGAATCCTTGCCCATATAGCAACAACAGCCTATAGAACCCTCAAATGATCACCGAAGGTGCGTTTGCAACCTTCGCCGCGAAAATGGAGGCACGCATGGCCCGTCGCAGACTGATTTACGAAGGAAAAGCCAAAATCCTGTACGAAGGGCCGGAGCCCGGCACGATCGTGCAGTATTTCAAGGATGATGCCACCGCCTTCAACGCCGAGAAAAAAGCGGTGATCGAGGGTAAAGGTGTTTTGAACAACCGTCTGTCCGAACATTTCATGACGGGGTTGAACAGCATCGGCGTGCCGACGCATTTCATCAAACGCCTGAACATGCGCGAGCAACTGGTGCGTGCCGTCGAGATTGTGCCGCTGGAGGTTGTCGTGCGCAACATCGCCGCCGGTTCGATGTCGAAACGGTTGGGGATCGAGGAAGGCACGCCCCTGCCCCGCCCGATCGTCGAATTCTATTACAAGGACGATTCCCTTGGTGACCCGCTGGTAACGGACGAGCATGTTCTGGCATTCCAGTGGGCCACGCATCAGGATCTGGACGATATCGTGGCGATGGCGTTGCGGGTCAACGATTTTCTGTCGGGTATGATGCTGGGCGTCGGCATCAAGCTGGTCGATTTCAAGATCGAGTTCGGGCGGGTGTTCGAGGGCGATTTCCAGCGCCTTATTGTGGCCGATGAAATCAGCCCCGACAGTTGCCGTTTGTGGGACGTGGAAACCGGGCAGAAACTGGACAAGGATGTGTTCCGCCACGATATCGGCGATCTGGCCGACGCCTATACAGAGGTCGCCACCCGTTTGGGGGTGATGCCGAAAAAATCGACGTCCGGCACCGGACCCAAACTGGTTCAATAAAGGAGACCCTGATGAAAGTGCGTGTTTTTGTAACGTTGAAAACAGGGGTTCTGGACCCGCAAGGCGAGGCGGTGCGCCATGCGCTCGGCTCGTTGGGGTTTTCGGGGGTGAACGGCGTGCGCCAAGGCAAGGTGATCGAGCTGGATCTGGCCGAGACCGATCCTGCCAAGGCCGGGGTCGTGGTGAAAGAGATGTGCGAGAAACTGCTGTCCAACACGGTGATCGAGAATTACGAGATCGAACTGGGTTAGGAGTCCGATATGAAATCTGCGGTAATTGTTTTTCCCGGCTCCAATTGTGACCGTGATATGGCGGTTGCGCTTGGGCAGGAGTCGGGCAAAGCGCCGGCGATGGTCTGGCACAAGGATGCCACGCTGCCCGACGGGCTGGATGTGGTGGCGATTCCGGGCGGGTTTTCGTTCGGGGACTATCTGCGCTGCGGTGCGATTGCCGCACGCTCGCCGATCATGCGCTCGGTTGTGGATTTTGCCAATCGCGGCGGCCATGTTCTGGGCGTCTGCAACGGCTTTCAGGTGCTGATCGAGGCGGGGTTGCTGCCCGGTGCGTTGATGCGTAACGCCGGTTTGAAATTCGTGTGCAAGGATGTGGAAATTCGCACGGCAACGACCGACAGCCCGTTTACCAACGCCTATATCGCCGGTGAAACCACGACGGTTCCGGTGGCGCATCACGACGGGAACTATGTTGCGGATGGCGACCTGTTGGCGAAACTGCGCGACACTGACCGGATCGCGTTTACCTATGCGGATAATCCGAACGGTTCGACGGCGGATATTGCCGGGGTTTTGTCGCAAAACCGGCGGGTTCTGGGGATGATGCCCCACCCGGAGCGTTTGAACGATCCGGCGCTCGGCGGTGATGACGGGGCGAAACTGTTCCGCTCGCTGGCGCAGGGTTTCGTGGCCGCCTGATTCCGGAGTTTGCCAAATAAACCAAGTCGGGTTATCTTTGCGTGTATACGGACAAATCATACACGCAAAGAGGTTGGTTGTGGGCAAACAGATAACATTCGGAGCGCTGGCCCTGATGGGGCTGGGCGCGGTTGGTGCGGTTGCCGGCACGCTGCAACTACAGGGGCGCAATACATTTTTGAACCCTGACGGCACGACGCCGGTTTTTAATACCGTGACGCAAAACAAGGATATTTCGATTGAAAAATCCTCTGACGGATATTTTCGCGTCACGGCGCTGGTGAATGGCAAACCGAGCAATTTTATTGTCGATACCGGCGCCAATTTTGTCGCCATCCCCGAGGCGGAG
>CAZDLV010000167.1:0-5419 GCA_964506345.1 uncultured Rhodobacterales bacterium
CGGAGGTTTTGCCGAGATCGGCGACGACTTTTTTCAGGGTCTGGTAGGTTTCGTCATCGGTGGCAATGCCGCGGATCAGTTCGACCAGTTGCATCACCGGCACCGGATTCATGAAGTGGAAACCCATGAATTTTTCCGGCCGGTCTGTCGCGGCGGCCAGGCGGGTGATGGAAATCGACGAGGTGTTCGATGTCAGGATGGTGTTTTCGCCGAGATGCGGAGCGAGGCCGGCAAAAATCCTGTGTTTGACGGTTTCGTTTTCGGTTGCGGCCTCGATTACCAGATCGCAGGCAGCAACATCGGCCAGTTCCGGACTGGTGCGAATGCGCGCAAGGGCTGCGTCGTGTTCGCCTTGCGTCAACTTGCCTTTGGCGACTTGTCGCATGATGTTGGCGCTTATTATTCCGGCGGCGGCATCGAGAGATGCAGTTGAAACATCATTCATTACAATGTCATAGCCAGCCAGAGCGAAGACATGCGCGATGCCGTTTCCCATCTGTCCCGCGCCGATGACGCCAACCGATCTGATATCCATGAAACCGTCCTTCTGCCTGTCGGATCGCTGACAACATAGGCCTTTGCACGGGGCCGGCGCAACCGGTTTATCCGGCGGTTAACCTCCTCTTAACAGGAATCGGTCACGGTGGAGTTGTGACCGGTGGACCGGTCGGAAAACCGGGGAGGGAACTATGGGATATGGCATTGCCATCGACCAGATCGGAGAGGTGGATTTGTACCGTTTCGGGCGAAGCAAGCAGATTTTTCGCGGGCCAAGGCCGGATTTGCGCGCGCCATATATTGCGTTTATTGGCGGGTCGGAACCGTTCGGCAAGTTTGTTTCGACGCCTTTTCCGAAAATTGTCCAGAAATATTTGCACATTAAATGTGTGAACTGGGGGACGCCGGGGGCCGGACCGGGGTTTTTCCTGAAGGATCCGGTTTTGCTGGAGGCGTGTTCGCGCGCGCGGTTATGTGTGGTGCAGGCGATGGATCCGGTTGCGTTGTCGAACCGGATGTATTCGGTATTCCCGCGTCGGAATACCCGGCTACGCGGTGTGTCCGATGCGTTGCGGGCGCTGTACCCGGGCATTGATTTTGGAGATTACAAATATGTTCCGGCGTTGATGCGGAAACTGGCGTCAACGGACGAGGTTGCCTATAGAACTGTTCTGGCCGAACAAAAGTCCGCATGGATGGCGAGAATGCTGGAATTGCTGGACGATATCGAGACGCCGAAGGTTTTGTTGTGGCTGCGCAGGGAAGCGGACACCCCGACCTGCCGGATCACCGGGGATATGATAGGGGTGCTGGAAGCGAAAGTTGCGGCCGTGGTGTGCGTCGATGTTGGCGGCGTGCAGGGTGACAGCCGGACCGCAGTTGCGGCGTGGCGCGACACCGGATGGATGACGCGCGGCGCCCATGCCAAGGTCGCGGACGCGGTATCGGTTGTGCTGAAGCGGGTGATGACGCCCGAAGACGCGGGACAGGGGTGTCAGGCAGGAAAAAGGCCCGCAGTCGGGCGGGCCTTCGGGAAGGATAGCGGAGGGTAATTTATGCCAGCGCCTTCTCAAGTTCCGGAACCGCCTCGAACAGGTCGGCAACCAGACCGTAGTCGGCTACCTGAAAAATCGGGGCCTCTTCATCTTTGTTAATGGCGACGATGACCTTGGAGTCCTTCATGCCGGCCAGATGCTGGATGGCACCCGAGATGCCGATCGCGATATAGAGATCGGGGGCGACGACCTTGCCGGTTTGGCCGACCTGCCAGTCGTTGGGGGCAAAACCGGAATCGACGGCGGCGCGCGAGGCACCGACGGCGGCGCCGAGTTTGTTGGCTAGTTTTTCGATGATCGCGAAGTTTTCCTCGGATCCGACACCGCGACCGCCCGATACGACGATTTTTGCCGAGGTGAGTTCGGGGCGGTCGGATGTTTGGACTTTGTCCTCGACCCATTCGGACAGGTTGGGGTTTTCTGCGGCGGCAATGTTTTCAACGCTGGCGGAGCCTGTCGATGCGGCGGCGTCAAAACCGGCGGTCCGGATGGTGAGAACCTTTTTGGGGTCGGTAGACTGCACCGTCTGGATTGCGTTTCCGGCATAGACCGGACGTTCGAATGTCGAGGCGTCGACGATGCCGGTGACGTCGGAAATAACCATGACATCCAGCAGTGCCGCGACGCGCGGAAGGATGTTTTTGCCGGACGCGGTTGCGGGGGCAACAATGTGGTCGAAATTGTCGGCCAGCGAGACGATCAGCGCCGCGACGGGTTCGGCAAGGCCGTTGCCATAGCTGGCGTCATCGGCACATAAAACCCCGGATACACCGTCGATTTTTGCGGCTTCGCCTGCTGCATCGGTGCAGCCGGAGGAGGCGCAAAGCACGGTGACTTCGCCGAGGGATTTTGCAGCAGTTACCGCCTTGGCGGTCTGGTCGATCGACAATGTGGCGCCGGTGATTTCAGCAAGTAAAAGTACAGCCATCAGATTACTCCTGCTTCGTCTTTGAGTTTGGCAACCAGTTCGGCCACGTCCGCGACAATCACACCGGCGGAACGGGTCGCCGGTTCGGCCGTGTTCACAACCGTCAGCCGCGGAGCGACGTCAACGCCGTAATCGGCGGGCGTTTTTTCGTCAAGCGGCTTGCGCTTGGCCTTCATGATGTTGGGAAGGCTGGCGTAGCGCGGCTCGTTCAACCGCAAATCCACGGTGACGATGGCCGGCATTTTAACCTTGATGGTCTGCAATCCGCCGTCGACCTCGCGTGTGACCACGGCATTGTCGCCGTCGATATCGACTTGCGAGGCATAGGTTGCCTGCGACCAGCCGAGCAGCGCCGACAGCATTTGCCCGGTGGCGTTCATGTCGTTGTCGATCGCCTGCTTGCCGGCGAGAACCAGTTCCGGTTTTTCCTCGTCGATCACGGCCTTGAGCAGCTTGGCGACAGCGAGCGGCTCGATATCGGTCTGGACGTCGTCGGTGGCGACAATGAGGATCGCGCGGTCGGCACCCATGGCGAGGGCGGTCCGCAACGTGTCCTGATTTTGTTTTACGCCGATGGAAACTGCAACGATTTCGTCGGCTTTGCCGGCCTCTTTTAGGCGAATGGCCTCTTCTACAGCGATTTCGTCGAACGGATTCATCGACATTTTGACGTTTGCCAGATCGACACCGCTTCCGTCCGCTTTTACGCGCACTTTCACATTATAGTCGATCACACGTTTGACTGGCACTAGCACCTTCATAATTCGTGTCTCTCCAATTTGTTGTTCCCGGATTTTCGGGAAGTGTCGTGTTGTCCGGCGTTTTAGCCGCTTTTTGTTCCGGCGTGCATAAAAAAACGACCGTTGACGTCAGAATCGACCGGACCAATGCCGCAAGAGTGAAACAGGAGCCATGCTGCGCTGCAAGAAGAACTTGGCGTCACTTGGTGAAATAGGAATGATTTTGCCCGTGCGGCGCCAAAGTAAACCGAATTTTAACGAAATTGATGTAAATACAGGGTTTCGGACCGGTCGCGCGGCTGTTCGCACGTCGTTCCGGCGAAATCCCAATCGAGAAATGAAACTGGCGAAACCTGCTGTGCGGCGGATTCGACTGTGATGAAAGGAAATGTAATGGCTGTTGATACGTATCGGAATATGGCGGGTGGTCTGGAATCTCCGGCGCGCGGGGCGGCGATGGTAACGCCGAGCGATGTGGCCGATCTGGCGTTTACCAGCCGGTCTATTTACGTCGGAACGTCGGGCGATGTTGTTGTTCATATGGCAGGCGACGCGACGCCGGTGGTGTTCAAGGCGGTGCCGACCGGTGTTTTACCGGTGCGCGTGGACCGGATTTTGCTGACCGGCACGACGGCGGCCGATATTGTGGCGCTTTGGTAAGCGGATGCAGGTATCCTTGAAAATGGCGCTCGGGCGGCCGGTTCGACCGGCACCGGGCCAGCGGTTCGATGCGTTTTCGGTTCTGGGCGGGCGCGACGGTTTTGCGATTGATTTTACAGCCGGACGGATGGTCGTAAACGACAGCGTTACAGTTGCGAATAATTTCGACGGCGCGCCGCAGGCGAAGTTGACGAAATACGGCGTGGATAGCTGGCTGGTTGATCCGGTGCGCGGGCTGGATATTTCCGCCGCGCGCGATTTTTCCGTGGCGATGTCGACCAGCGCATTTCCGTACGACCCGACGGCGATCCATGTCTATGCCCGCTACACGTTGAACACGGCCGACAGCTTGTCGCAGCGGTATTTGTTTATGGTGGGCAATACGGGGGCGAACCGGTTTGCCATGTACACGACCAGCGGCGCGGGGTTTCGGTTGGTGACTGGTGACGGGGTGGCAGCGGATACCGAGACCTCGACGCTGGTGCTGGCGGGCGGGGCTGAATACCGGACCTTTTTCGGCGCGGATATGAACGGACGGAGTTGGACCGACGCGGGGGGCATTCAGACGAACGACCAGTTGCACAAGATCGTTGCGGCCACGCCTGCACACATCGGATTGGGGGGGTATCCCGATCAGGTGCTGCGGGTTCTGGACGGGCATCTGGCGGAAATTGCGGTGGTTTGCGGTGACATTGCGCTTGAAAAACGTCTGACTTTGACTCCGTTTCAGCGGGTTTACGGGGCCGAGGGGGACAGCCACACGTTCAATGTTTCCTTTGGTATGGCCGAGGCGGAGTTTTACCCCGCCCGTGTGGCGGCAGGTGTGGCGGCGGCGTTGGCGACGCGCAATGCCGGCGGCTCGGGCGAAAGTTCGGCGCAGATGCTGGCGCAGGTGACCGGTTTCCTGTCGAAGGGCGCGCCGGATGTGGCGACGATTTATGCCGGGTCCAACGATGTGGATACCACCGTGTCGGTTGCCGGCAGCGCGCTGGATTTCACGGTGGCGGATGCGACCAAGATGGCGATTGGCGGGTATATCGCGGTGAATGGCGAGACGCGCAAAGTTGTCGGAATTAGTGCGAATATGCTGACGCTGGATGTGGCGTTGGCGCGTGCGCCCGTGGTCGGGGATGCGGTTGCAATCGATACGCAGGAAAATATCGTGCGGTGGGTTCAGGCGGTCAAATCGGCCGGTGCGGGCAGGGTAGCGGTTATCGGGTCGCATTATCTGAACTTTGCCAGTGCCGGCGACACGCCGGCAGCGGAGCAAAGCCTGCGCGGTGCCGTCCGTGTGCGCCAGAAGGCGGCGGCGGCGGCAGAAGGCGTGCCGTATGTCGATACTTATGCCTATATGCGGGACCTGATTGTTGCCGGTGTCGTTGCGCAGGGTGATTGGGCCGCGTGGCATCAAGGGGCCAGCAACACGCATTTGAATGCGGCGGGGGAACAGGTGCTGGCCGATGCGGTGCGCGCGGCGCTGTTTACCTAGGGTCAGGACCCATTAATCCGGCACGCGCAGTTTGACGGATTTGTTCGCT
>CAZDLV010000168.1:0-5413 GCA_964506345.1 uncultured Rhodobacterales bacterium
ACTTTGATGTGGTACATGGGCGTAGCCCAGAGCATGAAGCTTGGTTGACGTATGTTTAGGAGTGGAGATTTAATAATTGATGTTACGCGCCTAAACAAAAATTAGCGTCATCCTTGAATGCTTGTGTCGAGGATTCCTTGTTAAGACCCAAAGCACGAAAAAACAACTCAAATAACGTGCGAAACTTATAAAAAGTTGGGGAATATCAAGATGAAACAGGTCGAATACGCACCTTAAAATTCTAAAATTCCATAAATTTGTCCAAGACTGACTTACCAAATTGAGAGTAAATTTAATCACTATGCAGAAAGAAAAATGGAATTAAAATTAGAACTATTAGAATATCAAGAAACCGCAATCAAATCTGTTGTAAATGTATTTGACGGAAACGACAAAAACACATTTGATAATGCTTGTACGGATGGTATTCGTGCAAATATCTGTACGCTTTCAAATGAGCAATTAACAAAAAACATCAAATCTATTTTGCTCGAAAACGGAATTGATGAAGAAATTGCAGAACTCAAAGACGAAAAAGAATTAACCATTGAAATGGAGACAGGAACAGGGAAAACCCTTGTTTACATTAAATCCATTTACGAAATGTTTAAACACTATGGATTTACAAAATTCATCATCCTCGTTCCTTCGGTTGCAATTCGACAAGGCGTTTTAAGTACACTTTCAACTTTTGAAAAACAATTGGAAGACATTTATGGTTTTACACCAAAAGCATTTGAATACAGTAGTAAACGACTGAACAAAGTAACAAACTTTGTAGAAGAGCAACATCCGCAAATAATGGTCATGACGTTGGCTTCTTTTAACTCGGAAGACAAAATTTTGAACCAAGCCGAAAGAGAAGATTTATTTGCAAACATCCCATTTATTGAAGCGATTGGACAAACAAATCCAATTATCATCATGGATGAGCCACAAGAAGGAATGGACACACCAAACGCCATCAAGCAAATTGCTAAACTCAATCCTCTTTTCAAGATTAGATATTCGGCAACTCATAAAGTTGCAAAAAACAAAATCTATCGCTTAACGCCTTATGACAGTTACAAACAAGGTTTGGTAAAAAAGATTGAAGTTTTAACCGTTACCGAAAAAAATGATGAAGCCACTTTAAAACTGGAACTATCGGAAACCAAAAACGGAAAAAATCCAATACAAGCAAAAATTAAAGCTTGGCATCAATTGGCAAGTGGAAAGATTGAATTTAAGAATACAAAATGGCTAAAAGATGGCGATAACTTAGGGAAAGTAACCAACAATCCAAGTTATTTAAACTATTCGATTAGTAGAATAAACAAAAGTTTAAGGACTGGAAAATGGTGGGTCAGCTTTCATAATGGTGTTGAAATTTTTGAAAAACAAGCTTCTGGAAATGTGCAAAGTATTTGGGCTTTACAATTGGAGTGGCTTATCCTTCGCCACTTTACAAAAAAACAAAAATTACAAGGAAAAGGCATAAAATGCCTTTCTCTTATTTTTATTGATAAAGTGGCTAATTATGTCAGTGATGAACCCATCATCAAAAATCTCTTTATTGAAAAATATAAAGAAATCTACCCTGAATTTCACGACCATAAAGAACCAACTGCAGATCATATTGAAATGATTCAAGGTTCATATTTTGCAAAAACCACAAAAAATGAATTTACAGACAATGAAAATTCAATGCGTAAAAACAAAGATGTTTTTGATGCTATTTTAAAAGACAAACAAGGTTTGTTGAGCTTTGGGGATTCCATTTCCAATCAAATTGAATTTATCTTTTCACACTCCGCTTTAGGTGTTGGTTGGGATAATCCAAACATCTTTAACATTGCTACATTGAGCAATTCTTTTTCTGAAATTAAAAAACGCCAAGAAATTGGTAGAGGATTAAGAATTTGTGTAAATACAGACGGACAACGTGTTTATGACAAGCTAAATGTAAGTGATAATGAACGAATCAACCAACTGACCGTCATTCCAAACGAAACCTACGAGACTTTTGTAACACAATATCAAGAGGAAATAAAAGAGGTTTACGGGCTTGGGAAAATGGGTGCCGAAATGACCCATACACATAAGGGCAAACCGAAAAATGAAGTGCGTTTTAAACGTAGCGAAGATGAAACAGTCAACAAAGCTTTTCAACGTTTTTGGGAAGCATTATCCAAAAAAACAGATTATACCGTAGGTTTTAATGAAGATGCCTTAATTGAAAAAAGTATTGAAGCACTAAATAAGATTGAAATTGCCGACTATGTGGCGGAAGTAAGTAGCCGAACCATTGGTTCAATGACGGAGGAAGGTGTTGAGGATGAATTTGGAGGTACTGAAAACTACAAACTAAAAGCGTATTTCTCAGCCTTAGATTTACTTGAAGAAATGAGCGAAAACACAGGCTTAAGCTACAATACACTTTTCAAAATCGTTCAGGGTATTACAAATCATGACCACTTTGTAAAGAATCCTCCTCAATACATTCATCAAGCTTCTGCTTTTATCAAAAATATTGAATTGGAAGAAATGCTTAGGGGTTTAGATTATCACCTTACAGATGAAACTTTTCCTTTTGAGTTTAAGGAATATGTGAGAAATATTGACGAACAAAATTATGTGGACACACCCAAAAGAGGTGTTTTTGACAAAATGGTAATCGACAGTACCGTTGAAAAGCATTTTGCAATGGCAACCGATTCGGATGATGAAGTGATTTGTTTTTTAAAACTTCCTGCTTACTACAAAATTCCAACGCCTATTGGAAATTACAATCCTGATTTTGGTATTGTAATGAAACGAAAAAGTTTACGAGACGGGAAACAAAGTGAGTTTTACTTTGTCATTGAAACCAAAGGTACCAACGACATCAACGATAAAAAATCACTAAAAGAAAGTGAGATTTACAAAATAGAATGTGCCTTAAAGCATTTTTCCACTTTAGGCGTAGAAGTACATTACAAAGCACCTGTTAAAGATTACCAATATTTTAAAACAGAAGCCAAACACCATCCAACGCATGTGTGAAGGGTCATAATGAGCAACGATAAACAAAACACTGAAAACCCAATGGAAAACGTACAATCGCACGATTGGAACGTCGAGCGATTGGAGCAATTAAAACAGTTAATGCCCGATCTTTTTACCAATGATGGGAAATTGAACATTAACGAACTCAAAAAAGTCATTGACCCTAAAAGTGTCAACGAAACCGAGCGTTACGAATTTAGATGGTTTGGCAAAAGCAATGCCAAAAGAGAAGCCTTTACCCCTACTGATGCTACGCTTGTTTATGATGAAGCAAGAAGTGTAAACCCAGTGAAAAGTGAAAACATTATCATTGAAGGAGAGAATTTAGCGGTACTAAAATTACTAAGTAATAGTTACCGTGAACAAGTAAAGTGTATTTACATTGATCCGCCATATAACACAGGTAAAGACTTCGTGTATTCTGATAGTTGGAAACAAGATAAAGCTGAATATTGGGAAGATGCCGAAATAACCGAAAATGGGTTTAAAATAGATTCCAATGCAGAAACTGACGGACGTTTTCATAGCAATTGGCTCAATATGATGTACAGCCGATTGCTCATTGCAAGACAACTTTTAAAAGAAGATGGAGTCATTTTTATTTCTATTGATGACAATGAAGTTCATCATTTAAGGAAGCTTTGTGATGAGGTTTTTGGAGAGGAGAATTTTGAAGCACAAATAGTTTGGCAAAAAAAGTATGGCCCTGCAAATGACGCACAAGGTTTTTCCTGTACTCACGAAAATATCATTTGTTATTCAAAAAATAATGAATTTTGGACTGCTCAATTATTCCCTAGGAACGAGAAGCAGTTAAAGGCTTTTAAAAATCTAGATAACGATCCTAGAGGAAGATGGAGAGCAAGCGACTTGTCAGCACGTACTTATTCAGAAAAATGTGATTATCCAATAACAATACCTTCTGGAGATATTGTAATTCCACCGCCAAGCAGATCGTGGATTTTTAGCGAGAAAAAGTATAAAGAGTTAGTCGATGATAATAGAATTTGGTTTGGCGTTAAAGGAAATGCACGACCAATGCAAAAGAAATTTCTTTCTGATGTGAAAGAAGGTATAACACCTCAAACATGGTGGGATAGAGAATTTGCTGGTGATAATAAAACTGCTAGATATGAAATCAAAAACATTTTTCCTGAGAATATTTTTGATACACCTAAACCATCAACTCTTATTAAAAGATTTTTACAAATATCTAATTCCAAAGATGATGCCGTTATTCTTGACTTCTTCGCAGGTTCAGGAACAACAGGGCAAGCAATAACCGAACTCAACCAAGAAGATGGCGGTAACAGGAAGTACATTTTAGTACAGTTACCAGAACAAACAGACCAGAAAAGTGAAGCCTACAAAGCAGGTTACAAAAAGATAAGTGACATCACCATTGAGCGAAACAAACGAGTCATTGAAAAAATCATTAAAGAAAAGAAAGAAGCAACACCTGATTTATTCAACAAGAAAGAAAGTGAACAAGAACACACAAAGGGTTTAGGCTTTAAAGTATTCAAGCTTAAAAAATCAAATTTCCCAAGAGTAGAATTTGCCCCAGACCCTGAAAAATCAGAAGAAGAAAATATTGAATTGCTCAAAAAGTACATCAAAGACAAAGAAGCTCAATTGGTTTCACTGTTTAATAAAGATGAATTAATAACCGAAATACTCATTAAAAACGGTTTTAAACTCAATTACACTGTCACTAAGCAAGAAGCATTCAAGAAAAATGAAATTTTCTTTATCACAGATGGCGACAAAGAAACGCTAATCTGTTTAGATGCAATGATTAAAGATGAAACGGTAGCGCATTTCAAAATTCACACCGACCAAAAGCTAATTGTTCTTGAACGTGCTTTAGACACCACTAAAAAATGGAATCTAAAACACGCGATGGGTGATAAGTTTAATGCTTTTTAGTGATATTTAGCATCCTCTCTGAATGTTGAATGTTGACCAAAAATCACATAATAATAAAATCCAGCGGACGAAAAAAGACGCGCCGCTGATACAAATCGTTAGAAAGGAGACGTAATGTCTATTAAAGGATTTATTTTTGATTTGGATGGGACACTGATTGATGCGCTTCCCGATATTCAAGCCAATGCCAACCGTGCTTTGAAGAAGTTAGGATATGATTTTCAAATGACGCTTGAAGAAACACAGCCGCATGTCGGTGGTGGTGCGCAAAAATTGGCATCCAATGTCTTGGGTAAGCCGATGGATCACCCTGAAACCATGGCGATGTACCATGCGTTTGCAGATTTTTATGAACAAAGTCCTGCGGATTTTGGTCGTATGTTTGATGGTGTTAAAGAAACCTTGGATGCGATTCAAGCCAAGGGCTTGCCGATGTGTATTGTCACAGCTAAACCTG
>CAZDLV010000169.1:0-5407 GCA_964506345.1 uncultured Rhodobacterales bacterium
GTTGAACACCGTTTCGACGCGCCCCTGTGTTTTCAGCGTCTCGATCAGCATGGCTTGCAGGTCCGAAACTTTACGCAGGGCCTCGGGGGTATCATAGACAAGGGTCTGCCAATCGGATGGACCGTAGGTGCCATCGGCCAGTGCGCCAAGCGGCTTGCCCTTGCCACCGGTTGGCGAAATCTCGGTCAGTTTGACCCAGATTCCGTTGATTTTCAGCAGAACCGACGGATTGTATTTATCCAGCCCTTCACGGTCTTTCGAGGTTTCGGCACGGCTTGCGAAATTGTCAGCCAATGCCAACAGACGATCACGTTCTGCGGCACGCCGGTCGGCCTCGGCCAGTGCTGCGGATTTGTCGACATCATTGGCGGCGGCGCCGGCGCGCTCGGTAAAGACGCGGCGACCGTTTTCCTGCAAGGCGGCCTGTGCGCGGTTAAAGGCGGCTTTGGCCAGCAAATCGTCACGAACCTGAAGCATGACATTGGCAAAATCCGGTGCGCTGGATTCGATTTGCACGAATTTGCCCGCCGAAGTCACTGTCAGATCGCCGGAATGCCCCAGCCGGCGCATCTGCCCATAGGACCCTTTCAGATACAGGTCCGTGATGTCCGACGCCAGAAACCGGAAATCCGGCGTCGTGCCAACCATCGCCGGGTTGTCCATAACCGCAGTGCGCAGTTCAAACGCACCACCGCCACTGATAATGTCATACATCTGCCGCTTCAGTTTGCGGTCCTTGATATAGGGAAATTCCGCACGCAGCGCGGATTTAACGATGCCACCCCAGTTGGCCTGACCGATGGTTTTGGGGTCAAGCGTCGCCTTCGGATCGATATCTGCCTGCGCCAGCGCCACCGGCATTGTGATATAGCTTTCGGTCAGCGCGCCGCCGGCCTTGCTGGCGATTGACCATAACAACGTCAGCAGCGCCGCACCGGCAAGACCGATGGCCAGAATGCCGTAGAACTGCAACCGCCATTGCGCCGCCTTGCGTTTTTTCAAACGTTTCGCCGAGGCCGCGGAACCGTGCTGTTTCGAGAGTTCGGTCATGTTAACCATTAGTCGTACATCTCCCGATATTTGTTCACGATCCTTAGGGCAAAGATGTTAAGTACCAGCGTAATCAGGAACAGGGTAAAGCCCAATGTAAACGCAGGACCTGCGGCGGTCGACGCCTCGGTATCGCCAGTGATCAGCATGACGATCTGCACGGTGACGGTTGTCACTGCCTCGAGCGGGTTGGCGGTAAGATTGGCCCCCTGTCCCGCAGCCATCACCACAATCATGGTTTCACCAACGGCACGCGATACGCCTAGCAGAACCGCCGAGACGATGCCGGGCAGTGCGGCAGGCAACACCACCTGACGAATGGTTTCCGCCTTGGTCGCGCCCAACCCGTAAGAGCCGTCGCGCAAAGATTGCGGCACCGCGTTGATAACATCGTCCGAAAGCGAGGAAATAAACGGGATAATCATGATACCCATGACCACGCCTGCGGCCAGCGCGCTTTCGGATGCAACGTTAAAGCCGATCGCCTCGCCGGTGGCGCGAATAAACGGTGCGACAGTAATCGCGGCAAAAAACCCATAGACAACGGTCGGTATGCCCGCCAGAATTTCCAGCATCGGTTTTGCCCATGCCCGCACCCTGGGGCTGGCGAAATCGGACAGGTATATGGCGGCAAACAAGCCGATAGGGACGGCAACCAGCATGGCGATTGCCGTAATCATCAGCGTGCCGGCAAATAATGGAACCGCACCGACTTTGTCGGGATCCAGAACCCCGTCCTGCACACCGGAAAGGGGGCTCCACCGGGTGCCGAACAGGAATTTATCCACCCGCCAGCCGATGTTGTTGAAAAAAGCGAGGGTTTCGAAAATCAGCGACAGGACAATGCCGATGGTGGTCAGAACCGCAACCGCGGCACTGGACCACAACAACGCGGCAACCATCCGTTCGGACCGATTGCGCGCCCGCGACTGAACCGTCACCAGTCGCAAGGTGGCGAATCCGGCAACTGCGGCCAGTGCCAGCGTGATAACGACGGTGCCGACAATGCGAGTACGCTCGGCCACCATAAATCCCCGCGCAAGGGACTCGCGCAGCGCGTCGGTGGTGGAACTGAGCGCGCCCGAGGCAATCGCCTTGACGTCGGACAGGATCAGATCGTGCTTGATGGCGGGCGCGTCGGGCAAAGCGTCGCGAATTTTTCCTAGATAGCTATAATCCAGATAGGCAGACCAGCCCTGCGACACGACAAGCAGCACAATAAAGCCGGTGATGCCGACCCATAAAAGACTGTAAAGACCGTGATATGCAGGGCGCGAATGCAGGCCGGGCAGATCGCCATGCGCAACCCGGATCGCCCGGCTGCGCGCCAGAATATAAAAAGCGACAGCCAGACCTATAACGAAAAGAGCGGTAAGACCTAGCATGCGGATACTCCGGTGTGGTGTCGGGTCAGCGGGTTTCGGGTGCGTCTTACCCGCTGGAAGTCAAAAAAGCGAGGGCGCGATGATGCGCCCTCGCCGGTGTCGGGTTGCGGTGGCCTATTTCAGGCCTTCGCCGGTCATCAGTTCGCGGTTGGCAACATGTGCCTGATTGGCTTTGAACATGTCTGCCGGCAGCGGGATCAGGCCTTTGTCAGCCAGATACCCTTCGGTGCCTGCGGCGGCTTCCGACGTGAACTGGGCCGCGTATTCCTCGATGCCCGGAACGATACCGACGTGGGCTTCCTTGATGTAGAAATACAGCGAACGCGAAACCGGATAGTCACCGGATGCGATGTTGTCGAAGGTCGGCTCGACCCCGTCAACCGTTGCACCCTTGATGGCGTCGGAGTTCTGGTCAAGGAACGAGAAACCGAAGATGCCGACGGCTTTCAGGTTGGCTTCCAGCTTGTTGACGATCAGGTTGTCGTTCTCGCCTGCTTCGATGTAGGCGCCGTCTTCGCGCAGTTCGGTGCCGGCACCTTTACAGAAGGCTTTTTCCTTGCCGTTGGCCATACAGCCTTTCTGCATTACCAGTTCTTCGAACGCATCGCGTGTACCGGAGGACGGCGGCGGCCCGAGGACCTCGATCGGCTCGTTCGGCAGCGACGGGTCGATGTCGGACCATTTCGCGGGTTTCGGACCGGCAGCAGCCAGCGCCAGCCACAACTGTTCGCGGGTGATGTTGAATGTCGGCGCGCTGATCGCGTTGGCGATTACGATGCCGTCATAACCGACAACCGATTCAACGATGTCGGTAACGCCGTTTTCCTGACACAGCTTGAATTCCTTGGCCTTCATGCGACGCGAAGCGTTGGTCAGGTCGGGCGTGTCGATGCCAACACCGGCACAGAACAGTTTCATGCCGCCGCCGGAGCCGGTGGATTCAACAACCGGTGTCTGGAAGTCGGTAGTTTTACCGAACTGTTCCGCAACAGCGGTCGAGAACGGGAATACGGTCGAAGACCCGACGATGCGGATCTGTTCGCGCGCGGTTGCTGCACCGGCAACAACGGTCATTGCAAGCGCAACGGTAAGAATACGGGACGTTTTCATGGATCACTCCAACAGATGTTATCTTTGCCCGAGGGCCACATGCCGCCGGATCACGCAGAACCTAGGCGGGGTTGGGCGCAGTTTTATTACAGAAGCGTGACGGTTTTATGACAGGGCAGGTAATTGAAAATACACGGTATTTATGTTCGCCGGCTCATCTGGTTATTTTATAGAGGATATAATTGTCATTCCGGCCAACCAGATCGAATCCCCACCCCGTGCCTGCCATCGCCTTGAGCGACTCGCCACGCATCGGTTCCAGCTTGGGACACAACGGCACAAGATAGTATCCGGCATTTTCATATCCGCGATCGCCACCATAATACCACGGGGCTGCATCCGGAACACGCGGGATATCCGACAGCAGCCAAAGGAAGTTGACAGCGTCGGCAATCGCCACCGGCGAACCGGCGGTTCCCGGAGTTTGGCGAACGAGGTCTATGGCGCTTTGCGCGTCGGTAACAAAACCCTCGCGCAGGGTGCAGGACGGCAGATCGACACCCTGAAAGCTTTGCTTTGTCACAGCATCCGGTGATGTCCATGCCAGTGGCGATACGACGTCTGACACGAAGTATCCGCGCGTCGTGGTGTCACCGGCGGGCAACCAGATATCGCGGGACAAGCTGGAAAACGGAATTTGTCGCGCCGTACGCCCGGAAAAATTGGCAACGCCGAATATCGAGGTAAGCATGGTGAACAGGAATGGCAGCGACAAAACCGCCGCAGCCAGCGTCAACACACGGCCGGTATCACGCGCATCGAGCTTGCCGAATATTTTTTCCGCGCCGGTCGCAGCGCGAAATCCATATAAGAGAAAACCCAGAAAAATCAGCCATTTTTGATCGTTCCCCCAATTCTGGTAGACCACATAGGCAAAAGCGGGTGCCAGAACCAACACCGCCAGACCTTCGCGTTTATAACCGGTCACGCGCAGCAGAATGATCGCGGCGACATACGTCAACGTGCCGAATATCCGGTCCGGCGCGATCAACGAATTCGGCAAGGTGCGAAACGGGTACGGTCGCGGCGAGTAAAGCGCCACCTGCAACAGATCGCCGGCATAGGCGAACCAGTATCCGAAACCGAACAACACGGTAACGCCCCCCGCCACCACGGCCCCGACAACGGCGACATAGACAATCACCCGAAACCGCCGGTCGATCAACAGCAACAGCAGTGCAGCGCCGCCAAAGGCCAGAAAATACGTCATTTTCAACAATGCCAGCGCCGACAGTCCGCCGCCGATCACCAACGCATCGCGCCACGGGCGCACCGTGCCATCGCGCGGCGGCCATACGACCACCAACAGAACGACAAAGGTAATGGCCCACGCCCAGCGGTTGTAATTCATGGAAAACGAGGGGCCAACCTCGACCCCGCCATAGGAAAACGCCATCAGAAACAGGATGATAACGCCACCGAACACCCAGCGGGCAGCCCCTTCAAGACGCGAGAGGCCCGCCCACGCCAACATCGGCAACACCGCCAGCGCCACCAATGTATTCGCCAACACCAGCGACATTCCCGGGGCCATCCCCCACGACAGAAACAAAGCGACCGGCGCAAAGCCGAGAATGCCGATCGGTGTCATGAAATTCACATGCGGCAATTCACCGTCAACGATGCGACTGCTCGCCTCGATCGCGTGCAAAACATCGCCAAAGTGGATCCACACAAGGATGCGGCCGCTCATCAATTCTATGCCGGTCGCCAGACCGATCAGAACGGCCAGGAACAAAAAATAGCGGAAAGTGGGTCGCATGATAATCGCTTTTTTCAGTTTCGGACCGTTGCTAGGGCGTAGACTCATAAACCCCGCGCCGCCAGCGTGAATATCGCGAAATATCAGCGGTTTGCGACGC
>CAZDLV010000170.1:0-5400 GCA_964506345.1 uncultured Rhodobacterales bacterium
CACTATTGACGGCGCGTCGCAAACCGCTGATATTTCGCGATATTCACGCTGGCGGCGCGGGGTTTATGGGTCTACGCCCTAGGACGATAATCTTTACAGAAACCGGATGCTGTGCTAGTCGCGCGGGCAACCACGCAACCACACTCACACAAGCATCACTGGATAGAATATGTATTTCGCGAATATGATCCGCATCGGAACGATTGCGGCGATTTTGACGGGCAGTCTGTTTATGCCGGCCGGCAGCGCGCTGGCGCAAAGCGAGGCGGCCGATCAGGCCAAGCGGCGGGTCAATCTGGCCGGACGGCAGCGGATGTTCTCGCAGCGGATGTCCAAGGCGGCGTGTTTTATCCTGACCGGAGTCGAGGTGGACAACCACACCGCAATGCTGGCGAAAACCATCGACCGGTTTTCGGTGGCCAACGGTGCCTTGCGCAACGGCAGCGCCGAGGCCGGCATCCCCGAAGAGACCAATCTCGAGGTGATCGGACGTCTGGTGAAGGTCGATAGTCGCTGGCAGGATTTCGCGCCGCGCGTCAAGGCCGTGCTGGACGGCAGCGATGTCTCGGCCGGCAACGTCGCGGCGATCAACGAGTCCGGTTTGGCGTTGCTGACGGACATGAATGACGCCGTCCACCGGATCGACAATGTTTACGGCGACGAGCTGAGCGATCTGCCGCTGATACTGGCGGTTACCATTGATCTGGCCGGCCGGCAGCGGATGTTCACACAGAAAGTGGCCAAGGATTTTTGCCTGATCGACGCCGGAATCGACGTGGCCGCCAACACCGCCGATCTGGCCGAGACGTTGCAATATTTCAACGCCACGCTGGACGCGCTGGTCGATGGCTTCCCCGGGACAGTTGTTCCCGCGCCCAACGCCGATATTCGCGCCAAACTGACCGAGGTGCGCGACCTGTGGGCCGGTCCCGATGCGGTGCTGGCCGCTGTTGCCGGCGGCGCCGCAATCAGCGATGCCGACCGGCTGGTGGTGGCGAACGATGTTGAAAAAGTGCTGGTTGCCATGAACGAGGCGGTCAACCTGTACGAATTTGTCGATAATCTGGGCGGAAACTGACCGGCGCATTGCGGCGGGCGTGCAGGCGCACCGGGGCGGCGACCTGTACCCCCCGCACCGCCAGTTAACCGGATTATTGTTCTGGCACGGCGCAAGGCCGCAGGAATAGCGGGCCTATTTCAAGGGGTTGCAACGCAGACAGGGCAGAAATCCGGCTGACCCGAAGGGCGTGGATGTCGCGTCATCCCGACGGTTTCCGCCGCTTGCCAATAGGACCACTATTGACGGCACGACGCAAACCACCGATATTTCGCGAAATTCACGCTGGCGGCGCGGGGTTTACGGGTCACAGCCCCGGATTTCAGGCAGGCAAACGAAAGGAATGCAGATGTTGAAAGGACTGGGCGGGCTGGGCGATATGGCCAAGCTGATGAAGCAGGCGCAGGAAATGCAGGGCAAGGTGCAGGCGGCGCAGGAAAAGCTGGGCGACATCCTTGTGACCGGCGAATCCGGTGGCGGCATGGTGACTTGCACGGCGAATGCGCGCGGCGAACTTACCGGATTGAACATCGATCCCGCATTGTTCATGCCCGAGGATAAAGAAGTGGTCGAGGACCTGATTCTGGCCGCTGTCAAAGAGGCGCAAGCCAAAGCGGCCGAGGCGGCGCAGGCCGAGATGGCCAAGGCGACCGAAGGGATGCCGTTGCCGGAGGGCATGAAATTTCCGGGCATGTAGATGGGTGATCGTGCCGGAAAAGAGATCGAGCGCCTGATCGGGTTGATGGCGAAATTGCCGGGGCTGGGGCCGCGCTCGGCCCGGCGGGCAGTGTTGCAGCTGATCAGGAAACGCGCGGTTCTGCTGGATCCGCTGGTGCAGGCGCTGGCGGATGTGGCGGCAACGGTGCGCGAATGTTCGGTGTGTGGCAATCTGGGATCCGGCGAGGTTTGCGGGATTTGCGCCGATCCCAAGCGCGATGCCGGTTTGCTGTGTGTCGTCGCGGACGTCGCCGATTTATGGGCGATGGAGCGCGCGGCCGTGTTTCGCGGGCAGTATCATGTATTGGGCGGGGTGTTGTCCGCACTGGACGGGATCGGGCCGGACGAGTTGCACATACCCGATCTGGCGCGGCGCGTGGCCGGTGGCGATGTTCGCGAGGTGATATTGGCGCTGAATGCCACCATCGACGGGCAGACCACCGCGCATTATATCGCCGACCAGATCGAGAGCAGCGGTGTTGCCGTGACCACTCTGGCGCAGGGTGTGCCGATCGGGGGCGAGCTGGATTATCTGGACGACGGGACGATCACCGCGGCGCTGAAGGCGCGCAAGGTGTTCTAGGACGGTGACCTATACAAAGATGAAATCGCTGGCATCGAGAACGCCCGACTGCATGGTGACGTGGATCACATGTGTTGCATCGATGGTGGCGTCATAGACCCCTGCGCCGTGGTTGACGATCGACAGATCCGCAACCGTGTAGGCAAGGCCGTCGCCGTTCAGTTTGATATTGTCGGTAAATTTCTGGAAATCGGTGATGGTGTCGGTGCTGCCGGTGGCCTGACTGAAATCGACCGAGCGGCGAAAGATGAATTCGTCCGAGCCGCCGCCGCCGGTCAGGGTGTCGGTGCCAAGCCCGCCTCGCAGGATATCGTTGCCGCGCCCGCCATCCAGCGTGTCGTTGCCGCGTCCGCCGCGCAACTGGTCGTTACCGGCATCGCCAAACAGGAAGTCCTTCTTGAAGCCGCCGACAAGCTGGTCGTTGCCGGCCCCGCCATGCAGGACGTTGCGCGCGGTGTTGCCCTTGATCAGGTCGTTGCCCAGACCGCCGATGGCGTTTTCGATTTGTGTGCCGTAGGCGATCATCATGTTGCCCACCGCCCCCATGACGTCGGAGACCGCGCCCTGATGCAGGATGATGTTCTGGTTGCCGAAGACACCGGAAAAATCCAGCGTGTCCACGCCCGAGGTGTCGTAGAGCGTGAAGGTTACGCTGTTGACGAAACCGGTCAACTGGTCCCAGACGCCGCCGGCGGTGGAGTTGTAACCATAGGTGGTGGCACCCGCGTGGCTGACGGTCGGGGTGCCATACATGTTGTTCACACCGAGGATGTCGGCCATCTGCGGGGAAATGACATAGGCGTAATCGCCAACGGTCGCGCCGTCGGCGCCGCGCACGGTGGGGTTTTCCACTTGCGAGAAGTAAGACATGACCGTTGCCTGCCACGAGTCGTTGGCGTATTTGGCGTTGGTCGCGTAGGTGGCGGTGCCGTCGTAGTTTCCCGGATGCCCGAGGCCGAGCGCATGGCCGATCTCGTGAACGTAGGACTGCATGGAATAGCTGTCGAAATAGGCGGTGCCGGTGCCGCCCGGGCCGCTGGTATCGGGATTGATCCAGCTGGTGGAAATGTTGATGTCGGAAAAGTTGATGATGCCGTTGGTATAATCGGACCAGGTTGCCGCGCCGGCTTGCGAATCGTCGAAATAGATGTCGGCGGTAGCGGCGCGGTTGTAGACCATTTTGAACTTGATGCCGGTGACATCGGTCCACATCTGCAAGGCATTGATGGCAAAACTTTGCCCCGCGTCGGTCAGTTTGCCGATGTTGGCCGTCAGCGTGCCGCCCGGGGCGACGTTGAATTTATGCGGCGCGCCACCGCCCGGTTCGTTCCAGTTGCCGGTGGTCAGGTAATCGACCATCGGGTCCGTGGCGGTGACCGGATTGGGAACGTTGCGCGGCATAGAATGTGGTCCGTGTGCTGGCCGGTCGTACCGGCGTTATGAAATCAATGATGCGATACTAGCACAGGTTGTGGGGTTTTCAACGCGGATTTTGCGCTCGGCGGTGCGGCGCCTAGGGGCGGGTGGACAGGGAAAATTGTTGTAAAATACGCGGGAAATACCGCTGGAGAATTTCGGCCGTGAGTGTAGCGTCCGAGACAGCGAGTTGACGTTGCATTGCCGGTTGGTCGCCGCTGCCGGTCCAGTCGAGGGTTAGCGTCATGACGCGCGGCGAATCAAAGGACAGCGTCACGGCAAGGTGGCGGGCGGACAGGGGCGGTGGTGTGCCGGTGGTGATGGAAATGTCGGGCCATCTTGCCGCAAGAGCCGCTGTGAACAACGGGCAGGCGCGGTCTGCCAGCGCCGGATCCGGCGCCCCCTGAACGGTGCAGGAAACCGCGATGCTGTCGGTTGTGGCCGGTGTCGTCATGGCGATCCCCGTGGTTGTTGCGCCCGGATACAGTAACAGGGCCGCAAGGGCTGTTCGCAAGATATTCACCGGCTTTGCTCCGTTATGTCGCCCGTGCAGTCTAGGCCTTGCGCGACTGTTTTTCAACGATGCCGGAAACGCCCTCGCGGCGCTCCAGTTCGGCGAGGACGTCTTCCCATTTTACACCGCGCGCCGACAGCATGACCAGCATGTGGAACAGCACGTCGGCGGCTTCTTCGGTCAGGTTTTTGGTGTCGCCTATGGCGGCGGCAATGATGGCCTCGACCGCTTCTTCGCCGAATTTCTCGGCGCATTTCAGCGGGCCGCGCGAGAACAGTTTGGCGGCATAGGATTTTTTGATGTCGCCGCCCTTGCGGCTCTCGATTTTCCGCGCGAGGCGGGTCAGAACATTGGCCATTATAGTCTTACCGGCACGCCGGCCTCCTGCATGTATTCCTTGGCTTCGCGGATTGTATACTCGCCGAAATGGAAAATGGAAGCGGCAAGCACGGCAGAGGCGTGGCCGATGGTGACCCCCTCGACCAGATGTTGCAGGTTGCCGACCCCGCCCGAGGCGATGACGGGGATGTTGACCGCATCGGCGATGGCGCGGGTCAGGGGCAGGTTGAAGCCGGCCTTGGTGCCGTCGCGGTCCATGCTGGTCAGCAGGATCTCGCCCGCGCCCCTGCTTTCGACGAGGCGGGCGAATTCCACCGCGTCGATGCCGGTGGGGCGCGAACCGCCGTGGGTGAAGATTTCCCATTTGCCGTCGGATACGGTTTTCGCGTCGATGGCGACGACGATGCACTGGTTGCCGAATTTGTTGGCGCTGTCGGCCACCACGTCGGGGTTGGCGACGGCGGCGGAGTTGAAGGAGACCTTGTCGGCACCGGCCAGCAGCAGTTTGCGCACATCGTCCGGCGTGCGCACACCGCCGCCGATGGTCAGCGGCATGAAGCATTGCTCGGCGGTGCGGCGCACCAGATCATACATGGTGCCGCGGTTTTCCAGCGTGGCGGCGATGTCGAGGAAGCAGAGTTCGTCGGCGCCGGCGGCGTCATAGGCCTTGGCCGATTCCACGGGGTCGCCGGCGTCGATCAGGTCGAGGAAGTTGACACCCTTGACCACGCGGCCGTCCTTGACGTCCAGGCAGGGGATTATGCGGGTTTTCAG
>CAZDLV010000171.1:0-5400 GCA_964506345.1 uncultured Rhodobacterales bacterium
GCCGGATTAATGGGTCCTGACCCTAGGCCCGCCCACCCCCGGACGAAAGCATGGCCGGATCGAATCCAAGGCTGCGCATCGCCGCCTGCCAGCGTTCCGGCACCGGCGTGTCGAACACGATGTCGGGGCTGGCGTCACAGATCAGCCAGCCGTTGGCGCGGATCTCGCCCTCCAGCTGGCCCGGTCCCCAGCCGGAATATCCCAGACACAACAGCCGCCGGTCCGGTCCCTTGCCCGCCGCGATGTCGCGCAGGATGTCCATGGTCGAGGTCATGCAAAACGCGTCGTTGATCACCATGGTGCCACCGTCGGTTTTATACCCCGCCGAATGCAGCACAAAGCCGCGACCGTGTTCCACCGGCCCGCCGAACATCACATCGGTGCCATCGGCAACGCCGGTGCCGACGATGTCCAGCTGTTCCATCAGTTCGGGAAAATCGAGGTCCTTTGCCGGATGGTTTATCACCAGCCCCATCGCCCCTTCGGGCGTGTGCGCACACATGAAAATCACCGCCTGGTCAAAGCGGGGATCGCCCATTCCGGGCATGGCGACCAGAAACTTGCCGTCCAGAAACGGGATCTCTTCAACGTTTGTTTTGCTCATGCTGCTAACATGTCGTCTGACGCGGGGGTTTGCAAGATGCGCGGCTCTCCATTTTGTGACTTCTTGTTTGCGGCGGGCCATTCTATATGTACCCGATGATCAGACTATTGACCCTTGTGCTTGTCCTGTTCACCGGTGTCGCGCGCGCGGCAGAGGATTACGGGAACGTCGAATTCCTGAACGGCTGGCAATTGCCCGACGGCAGCTATCAGGCCGCCATTGCCTTTAACCTGAACGACGGCTGGAAAACCTATTGGCGGGTGCCGGGACCGGCGGGATTGCCGACGGTGTTCAACTGGCGCGGCTCGGACAACATCGACAACATCAAAATCGACTGGCCGTCGCCGCATGTGTTCGAATCCTTCGGGCTGTATTCTTTCGGCTACAAGGGCCGCATTATCCTGCCGGTGCGTATCACGCCGATCGACAAGAGCGTGCCGGTCAGGATCGACCTGAATCTGGGTTTCGGGGTTTGTTCCGACATCTGTATGCCGGCGGACGAACGGTTGCAGGCCAGCATCGGCGCCGCCTCGCCCGAGCAGGGCAAGGCCGACATCAAGGCCGCGTTGGCGATTGCGGCAAAACCGGCCGCCGATATCGGGCTGCAATCCGTCCGGTGCCGGTTTACGCCGAACGCGCAGGGGCTGGATATCCGTGCCGACATGACATTCAGCAAAGCCCCGACGGCGCAACAGTATGTGGTTATGGAATACGACAATTCCGACATCTGGATCGATGTTGCCAAGCTGTCGGGCAACGGGCGCGATGTCGTCGCCGACACCACGCTGGAATTCTATGGCGAGGGGATGTTGTCGCTGGATCGCAGCAAGCTGCGCCTGACGGTGTTGCAGAACAACCAGTCCTATGAATTGACCGGCTGCCCTGCCTCGTGATGCCTATTTGCGACGTTTGTGTTCTTCGAGCCGCGGCATGATCTCGACGAAGTTGCACGGCAGGTGACGGTAATCCAGCTGGTATTGCAAAATCCCGTCCCAGCCATCCTTGCAGGCCCCGGGTGATCCGGGCAGTGCGAAAATATAGGTGCCGCCCGCAACACCGCCGCAGGCACGGGACTGCACCGCCGACGTGCCGATTTTCTCGACCGAAACCATGGTAAACAAAGTGGAAAAGGCGTCGATTTCCTTTTCATAGACATCGCGATGCGCCTCCACCGTCACATCGCGCCCTGTCAGGCCGGTGCCGCCGGTGGAAATGATGACATCCACCCCCGCGTCGGCCACCCATTCCCGCAGCCTGGCGGAAATATCGGCGCGCTCGTCGGTGACGATATCGCGCGCGGCCAGAATATGCCCTGCGGCCTCGATCCGTTTGACCAGAGTATCGCCGGAGCGGTCATCCGCCAGCGAGCGGCTGTCGGAGACGGTCAGCACCGCAATCCGCACCGGTATGAATTCGCGTTTCTCGCTTGCGTCGATATGGGACATCTATCCGTTCTCCAGTTTCGCTTTCAGCATCAGTAAATCGGCCCAGGCGTCACGCTTTTTCTCGGGCGTGCGCAGCAGATAGGCGGGGTGGAAGATCGGCAGGGCCGGAATACCCGACACCGTGTGCCATTTTCCCCGCAGGCGGGTCACCCCTTGCGAGGTGTCCAGCAGGGTCTGGTTCGAGGGGTTGCCGACCATCAGCAGCACCTTGGGCCTTGCCAGTTCGATATGGCGCAGCAGAAAAGGTTTCATCAGGGTTTTTTCTTCGGGCAGCGGATCGCGGTTTTGCGGCGGGCGCCACGGCAGGACGTTGGTGATATAGACCGCCTGCGCCGGATCCTCGGCCATGCGGTCCAGCCCGATCGCCGCCAGCATCCGGTCGAGCAACTGGCCGGAACGCCCGATGAAGGGGCGGCCTTCGCGGTCCTCGTCGCGCCCCGGAGCCTCGCCCACCACCATCACATGCGCCTGCGGGTTGCCGTCGCAAAACACCGTGTTGCGGGCGCCGCGTTTCAACTCGCACCCTTCGAACCCCTCGATTGCCGCACGCAATTCGTCGAGCGTGGTGCAGGCCGCCGCTATCGCCACGGTGTCGGGGGGCGGCGGCGCGGACGGGGCGGCGACAGGTTCCGGCGCGGCGGCGGATTCGGGGGGGGCCTTCGGCGTTGTCTTTTCGTCGAAACGGTTCACGGGAACCGCGCCGATCGCCTCGTCGGCGCCGAGTTCGACCTGCCAGGCAAGCTGTGCCAGTGCTTCGGCGTATTCCCGCGCAGTGATATCTTTTGTGGTCCGGTCCATCATCAACGTTTCATATGGTTCCCTGCATGTCTAGCGCGCCACCGCCGCCTTGGCCATGCCCTAGGGCGGTGGCTCATAAACCCCGCGCCGCCCTAAAACCGGTAGTCGATCCCGATGCGGATATAGGGCAGACGCACGCTGGCGGTAACCGGATTGATCACCGTATGGGTATTCGCCGGATTAAGCAGGTTTTCCAGACCGGTGCCGACGTTTTCATAGTTTACCATCCCGATCCGCCCTGTCAGACGCAGGTTGTCGCGGACAGCATAGGACATTTTTACCGACACCTCGGAGCGCACCACCATCGACACACCGGTGGCGCCTACGGAATATTGCGACGGAGTCACCGTGCTGTTGATATAGTCATAGGTATAGGCATAGCTGTTGCCCATGCCGGCCACCCGCACGCCGGTTTCGAACGACACACGGTCGGAAATGTCGCGCCGGTAGTCCAGCCCGATATCGACCCCCGTCATGCGGTTGAGGGACCGGCCATAGACGTTGTAATCCTGCGTTCCCGAGCCGGCAACGTCATAGGAAATGTTCAGATCCTGCGCCACCTGTGCGTGGATGATGCCGGCGCTCCAGCTGAAGCCGGTGCCGAAATCGCCGCCGAGGCCGGCGGAATATGCCTGTGTCGACGTGGTGGTCAGGGCCAGCGGCGACCATGTATTCCGCACAAGGCGCCCGTCGTCATGTGTGCCCGGAATCGCGCCGGCAACTGTGAATAATGTGGACAGATCGCGCGTGCCGCTGCCTTGCACCCCTTCGGCGCGCAAATACAGGCGGGTGCCGTTTTGCAGCCCCGCCGCCAGACGGGCGCTGTAGCTGGCCAGCGTACCGTAATCGAGTGCATCCGTCCCCACCAGCGGAACGACGGCATAGGGTGCCCCGGGGCCTGAATTGTTCTGCACGATCAAAGGCTGCCTCGATGTGCCGAGCGCCGTGGCAACGCCGCCTTCGAGTTCGAGACGGTATTCGCCGGACAGCGAAAACGGAGCGGCCATAGCCGATGTCGTTCCCAGAAGGGTCGTTGAAAGGAGGGCGGTGGCCAGAGAGGAAAATTTCATAATGGAATCGTTCCTTGTTACGATGTTGGTTACAATGGTGGACGACCATACACGAAGCCGGGCGCAATACATAGCCCTGTGCCGGTCTGTATTGCCGGCAGCCGATTCCCTGTTATAACCGCTGAAACCACACAGGAGTCGCTTGCCGTGTTCCCCCATCGCCACCTGCTCGGGATTGAACAGCTTTCCCGGACCGATATTGTTTCCATTCTGGATCTGGCAGAGAATTACGCCGACCTGAACCGGCAGCAGCACAAGCATCTGGATATTCTGTCCGGTCTGACGCAGATCAACATGTTTTTCGAGAATTCCACCCGCACACAGGCGAGTTTCGAGATCGCCGGCAAGCGTCTGGGCGCGGATGTGATGAACATGGCAATGCAGGCGAGTTCGATCAAAAAGGGCGAGACGCTGATTGATACCGCGCTGACCCTGAACGCCATGCACCCCGATTTGCTGGTGGTGCGCCACCCCCATTCCGGTGCGGTGCAATTGCTGGCGCAAAAGGTCAATTGCGCGGTGCTGAATGCCGGTGACGGGCGCCACGAACACCCGACGCAGGCATTGCTGGATGCGCTGACAATCCGGCGCTCCAAAGGGCGGTTGCACCGGCTGACCATCGCGATTTGCGGCGATATTGCCCATTCAAGGGTGGCGCGGTCCAACATGTTCCTGCTGGGCAAAATGGAAAACCGCGTGCGGCTGGTGGGGCCGAAAACCCTGATGCCGTCGGGCGTCGACAAGCTGGGCGTCGAGGTCACGGACGATATGGCCGCAGGGCTGGAGGGGGCCGATGTGGTGATGATGCTGCGCCTGCAAAAGGAACGGATGGACGGCGGGTTTATCCCCTCGGAACGGGAATACTATCACCGTTGGGGGCTGGATGCGGCGAAGCTGTCCAAGGCAAAACCCGACGCCATTGTCATGCACCCCGGCCCGATGAACCGCGGGGTGGAGATCGACGGGACGCTGGCCGACGACATCAACCGCTCGGTCATTCAGGAACAGGTGGAAATGGGCGTCGCGGTGCGCATGGCGGTGATGGATTTGCTGGCGCGGAATTTGCGCGAAACACCGCACAACAACCGGGAGGCGTCGGAATGACCAGAAATATCGGGATGGGAAGCAAGACGGGTATATCGGAACCGGAGTCGTGGGACGACTATCTGGACCGTGGCGAAAAGATCCTGTGGCAGGGGCGCCCCGCCCCGGGGATACGGGTTAGTGCCACCGGTATCGTGATGACAGGTTTCGGGATTTTCTTTTTCGGGTTCGCGATATTCTGGACCTATATGGCCAGCACCGGAGTCAGCCAGTCGGGGCAACCGGCCGGCGCGCTGTTTTTTCCCTTGTTCGGGTTGCCGTTTCTGCTGTTCGGTGTCTATCTGGTTTTCTGCCACTGGTTTTTTGACGTCTATTAACGCAAGCGCTCGCGCTATTCGGTGACCAACCGGCTGATTATGTTTGATGAAATTGGTAGCGG